>JBCCQO010000040.1:0-13688 GCA_039024595.1 Pseudomonadota bacterium
CGCGAAGCTCGATGCCTTGGCCAAGCGCATCCTCGATAAACAGACCCGCGGCGCGACCAAACACCACTAAGTCCAGCAAAGAATTACCACCGAGTCTATTGGCTCCGTGCACCGAAACGCAGGCTGCTTCTCCGCAGGCATACAGTCCTGGCACGATGTGGTCCTTACCCTGCGCGTCGACAGTGATCGCCTGGCCGTGAATATTGGTTGGAATACCGCCCATCATGTAGTGGCAAGTCGGTACGACCGGGATAGGCTCCTTCACAGGATCCGCATGAGCAAAGGTGCGTGACAGCTCAAGGATGCCGGGCAAACGGCTCTCAAGTACTTCTTCGCCGAGGTGGTCTAGCTTCAAATGAACGAAGTCGCCTTCGGGACCGCACCCCCTACCCTCTAGGATTTCAAGCACCATCGATCGCGCGACAACGTCTCGCCCAGCCAGATCCTTCGCATTCGGGGCATAACGCTCCATGAAACGCTCGCCATCCTTATTAATGAGATAGCCGCCCTCTCCCCGACAACCTTCGGTAACCAAGGTGCCAGCACCGTAGATTCCTGTCGGGTGGAACTGCCACATCTCCATGTCCTGCATCGGGAAGCCAGCTCGCAAGGCCATGCCGATTCCATCACCGGTGTTGATATGGGCATTCGTCGTTGACGCGTAAATACGACCCGCACCGCCGGTCGCGAAAACAGTCGCTTTAGACTTGAGATAGACGACCTCGCCAGTCTCAATGCAGATGGCTATAACGCCTACGATCGCGCCGTCCTGATTCTTCACTAGATCGGTCGCAAACCATTCGTTGAAGAAAACAGTCTTGTTCTTGATGTTGTTCTGATAGAGCGTGTGGAGCAGCGCGTGCCCGGTCCTATCCGCTGCGGCGCAGGTCCGAGCAGCCTGACCACCTTCACCGAAGTTCTTTGACTGGCCACCGAAGGGACGCTGATAGATTCGTCCCTCGTCCGTTCGAGAAAATGGCAGCCCCATATGCTCAAGCTCAAAGATCGCTTCCGGTCCTACCGAAGTCATGTATTCGATAGCGTCTTGGTCACCGATATAGTCGGAGCCTTTAACCGTGTCGTACATGTGCCAGCGCCAATCATCTTGCGGGTCCGCACTTGCGATCGCACAAGTAATACCACCCTGCGCCGAGACCGTATGAGATCGTGTTGGAAAAACCTTGGTTACTACTGCGGTCTTATAGCCGGATAACGCTAACTGGAGTGACGCACGCATCCCAGCACCACCACCGCCCACGATTACACCGTCAAAGGACATAGTCCTCATTCAATCAGCCCCCAATCAATTCGCAATCAGTTCGCAATCAGTTTCTAACTAGCTCCGAGACCACTTTGACGAGCTCCCCAGAGAACTGCCAATCCCGGAATCACATCCAGATCAGCGCGTTATGCGCCGACCTACCCCCAAATGATTTTGACGCTCCAAAGCACGTAAACGAGCAAGGAGAGCGATGTTACCCACTGCATTACAGACCGCATCGTATTGCCTCTCGGCCCAAGCAAACGTTCGGTGAGGTAGTCCGTAAAGACCCCCCACATCCCGATCCAAGCGTGGGCCGCAAGCGACAGCGCCGCGAGCGATGTAAACACTTTCATCCATAGCTGCTCATAGAGCGCCGCCCACTCGCCGTAGGAAACACCGCGCAAAACAACAAATGCGATGAATACAAAATATGCTAAAAGGATAACGGCCGTGACTCGCTGAACCAACCAATCAAAGACGCCCGACCGTAATTTTGATGAGCTCACCGCAGTTACCACAACATCACTCCAGCTAAAACGGCGCCCAGCGCAGTTAAGGAAAAGACGATGCGGGCGCCGATCACACCACCACGCATCGTTTCGCCGTAACCCATGTCCATTATCAGGTGTTTAACACCCGCGAGACTGTGATAAATCAGCCCGATGGAAATCGCCCAAGTAATGAGCTTTACAACAGGGTGCGCCAAAATGCCGGCTAGATTAGAAAAGCTCTCTTGGCTACTGAGACTCGCGTCTAAGGCCCAGAGAAGAAGAAAAGAAGATACCACCAACGCCACGCCGGATATCCGGTGCGAGATCGATGCATAGGCCGTTATCGGCAGCTTTATGGTGCCAATATCTAAGTTAACGGGCCTGTTGTCGTTACCCATGTGACTGCTCCTGCTAACTCGGGCGCTTTAGTACCAACCCACATGCGCGCTTTCTGTTAAGCAACGAACCTATAAGCAGCAACCAGGCGGTCGAGTCAGCGACTCTGCTGGGCCAAGATTAGGCCCCCGCTCAGCGCGTGCGCGTCAGGGAGTGCAGCGGGAAAGTCCGCTCCGAGCTGCCCTGGCCGCTACCGCGAATACTACCTACAGATCAAAAGGCTTAAAGATGCTTACGCACCCGGTCGGCTTATTTTCGCTAGTTCGAAGTCGCTTTATTTGCAACCCTGAAGCTGCAGCCCAAGGTTCCGCCGGAACTGTCCAGGTCGCCCTGTCCAGTCCGGAGGAACACCTTAAATCTGCCGCTTATCCATCGTTCAGAAATGAACGGCTTTGAACGCAAACCGAAAGGTTTTCTAAAAACCGATTTCAAAACGAAGGAGATCGAAACCGCGTCGGCGCTTTTTCAGCGCTCTGGTTCTTTAGCCCCCTAAATTTCGCCGCGGATTATAAAGTTTGGGCCTTCTTATTACAATTGAGGCGGCGTGCTAACGCTAAGACTTGCGCTAGCGGGTGCATAAGTGCACATCGGAGCTCGCGCCCATCAATTGACAATCCAATGGCACTCTCTATAGTGAGCGACCCCAGTAAGCCGACGGGATTTCTCCATGAGCAAGCGGACCGCAAGCCTTTCGATAGAAGGCATTGAGGGTGAAATTGAGTTGCCGGTGTATTCCGGATCGTTAGGGCCAGATGTCGTTGATGTGGGCGCCCTAACGGGTCAAGGCATGTTTACTTTCGACCCTGGATTCGTATCGACAGCGGCCTGTGAATCAGAAATTACCTTCATTGATGGCGGCAAGGGAATCCTGCTCCATCGCGGCTATCCGATTGATCAGCTGGCCGCTCATTCCGACTACCTTGAAACCTGCTACTTGCTGCTCTACGGCGAGCTTCCGACCGCGGGCCAGAAAAAGAGCTTCGAAAGTATGGTCCGCAACCATACGATGGTCCATGAACAAATTCGCACCTTCTTTAACGGCTTTCGACGAGATGCGCACCCCATGGCTGTTATGTGTGGAGTGGTTGGAGCGCTGTCTGCGTTCTACCACGACTCGCTGGACATCGCCGACGAGCATCATCGTGAGGTCGCCGCCTATCGACTGATCGCTAAGATGCCTACCCTTGCAGCGATGAGCTATAAGTACACGATTGGAATGCCATTCATGTATCCCGACAACAGTCTGGGTTATGCGGAGAATTTTCTGCATATGATGTTTGGCAATCCCTGCGAGCCTAGCGTTATCTCGCCGGTGCTGGCTCGGGCCATGGACCGAATCTTTCTACTCCATGCAGACCACGAACAGAACGCATCGACCTCGACCGTCCGACTAGCCGGATCGTCTGGCGCGAACCCCTTTGCTTGTATTGCAGCAGGTATCGCAGCGCTGTGGGGCCCATCCCATGGTGGCGCTAACGAGGCAGTCCTGAACATGCTGCAGGAGATCGGTGACGTTTCTCGTATCGATGAATACGTTGCCCGAGCCAAGGACCGAGACGACCCTTTCCGGCTTATGGGTTTTGGCCACAGGGTATACAAGAACTTTGACCCACGCGCGAAAGTAATGAAGGAATCGGCGGACGAAGTCCTTGCAGAGCTTGGAATTGAAAATGATCCTCTTCTTGCTATCGCCAAACGCTTGGAAGAGATCGCTCTCGAAGATGAGTACTTTATCGAGAAAAAACTGTATCCGAACGTGGACTTCTACTCCGGGATCATCCTAAAAGCTATCGGAATTCCAACGAGTATGTTCACCGTAATCTTTGCTGTAGGCCGGACGGTGGGATGGATCGCCCACTGGAACGAAATGATTTCGGGAAGCTACCGTATTGGTCGTCCTCGACAGCTCTACACGGGTTACAGCCAGCGAGATTTCATTCCGGTCGACCAACGAAGTGAGTAACGGCCTGGAGACCAGCAAGGTCTATCTGGCGGGCACCGGTCTTTTTACGCCGCCCTACTCGATTTCCAATGAGGAACTCGTAGCGAGCTTCAATCAATATGTAGAGCTCGAAAATATCGCCAATGCCGCCGAGATTGAATCGGGCGCGCTAGAAGCCAAACAACCGTCGTCGGTTGAATTCATAGAGAAAGCTTCGGGGATCAAAGCTCGCTATGTCTGGAATAAAGAGGGGGTGTTAGATCCCTCTCGAATGACCCCGGCTATCGCAGATAGGGCAAACGACGAACCATCGGTTATGTGCGAGATGGCGATCAGCGCTGCTCGGGAAGCCTTAGATCGCGCCGGGAGAAAGCCCGAAGATATCGACGCAGTCATTTGCGCTGCATCCAATATGCAGCGACCCTACCCCGCTATGGCGATAGAGGTGCAGGCCGCACTCGGTATAGGCGGCTACGCCTTCGATATGAACGTCGCTTGCTCTTCTGCGACCTTTGGGCTTCAGCAAGCACGGGACGCCATCCGAGCCGGTTCCGCCAAGAATGTTCTGGTCGTCAATCCAGAAATTTGTACTGGCCACCTCAACTTCCGCGATCGTGATTCGCATTTCATTTTCGGGGATGTTTGCACTGCGTTTGTTTGCAGTTCTGAAGAGGCGGCGACGGGCGCGAGTTTTGAGGTACTCGACAGTCAGCTCTACACGGAGTTCTCGAACAACATTCGGAATAACTTTGGCTTTCTGAATCGCGGTGATGAAAGCGGAGTCGGCAAAGCGGACAAGTTATTCATCCAAGAAGGCAGAAAAGTATTTAAAGAGGTCTGCCCGGCTGTTGCGAATCTCATCGCAGGTCAGTTAGAAGCGCTGTCTATTACGCCAAAAGACATACGAAGATTTTGGTTACACCAAGCCAATCTGAATATGAACGTACTTATCGCCAAGCGAGTACTCGGTAGAGACGCTACTGCGGACGAGGCTCCCACAATTCTTGATGAATATGCCAACACCAGCTCAGCGGGATCGGTTATCGCTTTTCATCGTTATCACGAAGATTTTAAAAGCGGTGACCTTGGCGTGCTGTGCTCCTTTGGAGCTGGTTACAGCATCGGCTCGGTCATTTTAAAGCGGACCTAGCGGCTTGTAAGAATGGCTTCAAGTGCAGCGACTAAACGCTGCATTTGCTCTTTTGTTCCCACACTGATCCGCAAAAAGTTCTCGATTCTAGGCTTTTCCCAGCGGCGGACGATAATGCCCTCCTGGCGCAAGCGATCAAACAGATCTTTACCGGCCATGTCTGGGTGTTCTACAAACACGAAGTTTCCCTCGGAGGGCAATACGCGAAAACCAAGCGCCTCCAGATCGACGCTGAGCTGGCGACGAAGACGCACCACGGCTGAACGCGATTCTTCGAGCCAATCCTTATCCTGGACTGCTGCCACGCCTGCAAGTTGCGCAAGCACATCCAGCGGATAGGAGTTGAAGCTGTCTTTGACCCGCTCCAATCCTTCAATTAAGGACTGCTGACCGAAGGCCATGCCAATGCGCATACCCGCCAAAGCTCGTGATTTAGAAAGGGTTTGAACGACGAGAAGGTTGTCGAACTCATTTACCAACGGAACGACACTTTCCGCACCGTAGTCAACATAGGCTTCATCGACAATCACCAAACGATCGGAGGACGCCTCTAGGAGACTGCGAATGGCGCTCACCGGTAAGGCAATGCCCGTTGGCGCATTTGGGTTAGCAAGAAGAACGCTTGCCGCATCCGTTGCATAGTCTTCTATCCCAATGGAGAAGTCATCGCGAAGGGGAACCTTCTCAAACGCTATTTCGTAGAGTTGGCACCATACGGGATAGAAGCTGTAGCTGATATCGGGCAGCAGCAATCGACCCGTGCCCCGCGCTAAGAGCCCGTGAAAAACGTGTGCCAACACCTCGTCTGAGCCATTACCCAAAAAAACCTGATCGCTGGCAAGACCGGCCGAATTGGCGATGACCTGTTTAAGCTCGATAGCCTTGGGGTCCGGGTAGCGAAGCAGCTGAGTTCCGGTAGCAGATCGAACTGCCTCAAGCACGCGTTCCGAAGGCGGAAAGGGACTCTCGTTCGTATTGAGCTTCAAGAGATCGTTTCCCGTCGGCTGTTCCCCTGGAGTATAGGGGTGCAGTGAACGGACGTGGGGACTCCAAAAGCGACTCATGGGGCCGCTTCAGCCGCGAGCAAAACACGCAGTTCCGCTGGCTTCATGTGACGTACATCCCTTCCTTCCACGAGGTAAATCACTTGCTCCGCAATATTTGTTGCGTGGTCGCCGATGCGCTCTAAACCCTTCACCGCCCAGAGCAGATTTAAGACGGCGTTGATCGAGCTACTATCTTCTTGCATTAGCGCTACAAAACTCCGTGCCGCTTCGTCGTATTCGATATCTACCGCGCCATCATCCAGCATGACTTCGAGCGCCCTTTTAACGTCCAAACGAGCAAAACTGTCCAAAGCGTGCCGCAGCAATTCGGAGACATGCGCACCGAGTTCTCGAAGCTCCATAGCACCGCCCGTGAAGCCTGCCTGCTCCGACAGTTTTATCGCCTGCTTCGCTATTTTACTCGCTTCATCACCAATTCTTTCGAGGTCAGTGATGGACTTTGCCACGGCGAGGACGAGGCGCAAATCGCTGGCGGCCGGTTGTCGACGTGCCAGGATCCGCGAGCATTCTGCGTCGATCTGCATCTCAAGGGCATCGACTTCTTCGTCGCGGCCGATCACCGCCTCGGCCTCACCGCTATTGCGGGTTAGTAAGGCTTCTATTGCCTGCGACAACTGCTGTTCGACCAAGCCGCCCATCTCTAAGAGATGGTTTTTCATCGCGTCCAGTTCGTCATTGAACTGGCCGGAAATATGTTGCCTATGCTGATCCCCTTGCATGGGACCTCCTGCACATTGCGACCTATCTTTAGCCCCGCCAAGGGCAAAGAATCAAATGAGTGTGTGTATGAGCGCGATGTAGACTCGCAAAGGGTCTAAAAACCGACGAGACGAGCCGACAAGGACGGCGTATCGTGAACGCTAGCCGTAGCGTCCGGTAATGTAGTCTTCGGTTTGTGACTCTCGCGGATTAGTGAATAGTGTATCGGTTTCACCGAACTCCACCAAACGACCTAAATTCATAAACGCCGTCATATCCGACACCCGGGCGGCTTGCTGCATGTTATGAGTAACAATCACGATCGTGTAGCGAGTCTTTAGCTCGTAAATGAGCTCCTCGATCCGCAGCGTGGAAATCGGATCTAGAGCAGAGGCCGGCTCATCCAAGAGCAAAACCTCCGGCTGCACTGCAATCGCTCTGGCAATCACCAAGCGCTGTTGCTGTCCACCGGATAGAGTAAGCGCGTTAGCCGCCATGCGATCTTTAACCTCATCCCATAGCGCCGCGGCTCTAAGGGCTTTCTCTATTTCTTCATCGAGAATGCGTTTCTTGTTTTGTCCTTGTATGCGAAGACCAAACGCCACGTTTTCATAAACGGACTTCGGAAAGGGGTTCGGATTCTGGAATACCATCCCAACACGACGCCGTAACGTTGCGACGTCTACCTGCGGGGCATAAACGTCTTCATCATCGAGCCAGACTCGTCCGGTGACGGTACAACCTTCTATGAGCTCATTCATTCGATTAAAGCAACGAAGAAGACTGGACTTCCCACACCCAGACGGACCAATGAAGGCCGTAACCTGACGGCTAGGTATCGCCAAGCTGATATCGTGAAGCGCGTCGCTTTGGCTTCGCGTATAACTTAGATTCAAGTCTTCGACGCGTAGACAGACACCCGCATCTCGTTCACTGCTAGGGGCACGTTTAAGCGCTCGTACGTTGATGCTATAGCCGCTCATCGAAAAACCTCTTCACCCGCGAACGCTTCACGCAAGCGACCCCGCAGCATAACTGCCGCCAAATTGAGTAACAGCACGATCCCAACGAGCAGTAAAGCGGTGGCATAGACCAGGCCCTCTACCGAATCGATCTGCGGGCTCTGAAAACCTAAATCGTAGATATAAAAACCCAGATGCATAAATTGTCGATCAAAGTGAACAAAGGGAAATTCTCCGCTCACCGGCAGACCGGGCGCATATTTGGCAACGCCGACCAGAATAAGCGGCGCTACCTCGCC
Source organism: Pseudomonadota bacterium (assembly GCA_039024595.1). Classification (GTDB taxonomy): domain Bacteria; phylum Pseudomonadota; class Gammaproteobacteria; order Pseudomonadales; family Halieaceae; genus Congregibacter. The sequence goes on from JBCCQO010000040.1 coordinate 8,271, forward strand.
GGTCGCCCGAGCAACCGCCAGAATCAGACCCGTTAGTACCGCCGGTGCCGCGCTTGGCAAAACCACTCGCCACAGCGTCTCGGCTCTTGTGGCCCCCAACGCCAGGGAACCCTCGCGAAGGTTTCTTGGGACCCGCGCTAGGCCTTCTTCCGTCGCCACGATGACGACCGGCAGCGTCAAGATCGCCATAGTCAGAGCCGCCCACAGAAGGCCAGGAGTACCCAGGGTCGGCGCCGGTAACTTATCCGCAAAAAAGACACTGTCTATGGACCCACCCACGGCGTAGACAAAAAAACCAAGACCAAAAACGCCGTAGACGATCGAAGGGACGCCCGCCAGATTGTTAACGGCTATTCGTACAAGGCGAGTCAAAGATCCACTCTGCGCATACTCGCTCAAATACACAGCAGCCATTACACCAAGAGGCGCCACGATCACCGCCATTATTAATACAAGCGTCACCGTCCCAACTATCGCTGGCAGCACCCCGCCCTGAACGTTGGTCTGTTGCGGAGCTTCGCTTAAGAAGCGCCACACTCCATTAGAAAAGTGGCGCAGCTTTTCTCGTCGACTCATACGGTTTGGAAGATGGACGCTGATCAGCTCAGTGAGTGGTTGGTCGATGAGCTGGCCATTAGCTAAACGAATCGCGTAGAAGCTTGCTTGCTGCTGTTCGATGCTTAAACGGGCAATCTCTTGTCGCGCATCCCTAAGCACGTCCAACACCTGGGAAGGACGATTGTTAGCGAGTGCTCGTTGTTCCCCGCCCACCGTCACCGCTTCGACAAAGCCAAAAATAACTCCGCGCCCCGATCGTTCGACGGCGAAGGCATCTATCGGTTGCTGTCGTGTGACAATGCGATTCTCGTCCAGCCAAACAATCGGTGACTGGAAGAAATCCTCTGCCCCGCGCAATAGCAACAGTTGTGCACCTTGCTCCCGATCACCCGCATCGCGCCCTAAGACGATACCCAGACTTCCGCTCGGTCCCAGTTGGTCGCTTTCGAGATAGACCAGCGGCTGCGGCCAAAAATAGCGAAAGCTGTTGGAGGCCAGCAATAGCAGGACCGCGGCCAGTAAAAGGAGGGAAACAACGACTGCACCGGCACTGGCCCAGACTAACGGCTCTGCCCTTCTGGCTCCCGCAAGCAACGGGGCTGCGGCAGTCTCGAAGCGGCTAGAACTGGGCATAAGTAGTTCTCAGTCGCTGCCGGTAGACTTCTGCAACGGTGTTGAATAGAAACGTGAGTGCGAACAGAACCAACGCACTGAGAAACAGCAAACGAAAGTTGATCCCACCGGTGGGAGCCTCAGGTAGCTCGATCGCGACGCTCGCGCTGATCGTACGCAGGCCTGAAAATGGTGAGGGATCAAGTAGCGGAGAGTTCCCGGTCGCAAGCAGTACGATCATAGTCTCCCCAAGGCCTCGCGCCACACCAATGAGAAGTGCAGAGAGCAAAGCGGGCGATGCGGCGGGGAGAACGACCTTGGCCAGCGACTGCCAACGGGTGGCACCAAGCGCCAAGCTGCCATCACTAAGGGCACGCGGGACCGCATAGATGGCGTCCTCTAAGATTGAGAACATGGACGGCGTTATCGCAATTCCCATAGCGAGTCCGACCACGATAGCGTTGCGCTGATCGTAGTGAAGTCTGAATTCTGACCACAACCAGTCCTCGATCGAGTCGGTGAAGAACCAAGACTCAAGTTGCTCAGAAGCATCGAACAAGACGATACCCGACAGCAAATAGGCCGCCATCAACAGCATCATTCTAGGGGGACGGCCAGAGAAACGAGAAGAAAAAGTCCGCAGAGCGAAATGCGCAGCGGATAGCACGACAGGGACCCCAAGGAATAACAAAGGCAGGAGCAACACAAACAAAAGATGGTCAGTGAGAAGTGGCGCAAGCCATAACCCCGCGATGAACCCGAGCACCACTGTGGGGAAAGCCTCCAGTAGCTCAATGGTCGGTTTTACCCTGTTTCGTAAACGGGCCGACAAAAAGTATCCGGTATAGATTGCAGAGCCGATCGCTAAGGGAATGGCGATCAACATACCGTATAGGGCGGCTTTGAACGTACCGAAAAGTAAAGGTGTGAGCGAATATTTAGAGAGTGCGCCAATCGACAGACCGTCTGGCTGCCATTCCAATTGTGCGTGGGATGTGGCTTCGTACCACTGGGGAGTCCATAGAGAAAGCGTATTTGTCTCGGGAAATTCGTTTAGCACGTTCCAGGTTCGCAGTGCGTGCGGTCCTCTCTGCATGAAACGAGCGCCGTCATCACTAAGCGTGATCGCAGAGTCGGAGGCATCCGGCAATGTACTGCGCAGTAAAAAACCCGATGAACTTGGGATGAACAACGCCACCTCTCCCGCTGCACCGGCAATGAAACTGACCCGGCGCTGCCTCTCGCTGCCGATAGAGAGTACCGGGAATGGCATCGGTGACGGTGGGCCGGCTGATGCGAACCGGATCAGATCAAAGCGATGAAGAACTTGCTCGCTATCGACCACTAAGAGCGTATCTCGAGCGGGCCCCCACCCTATGGCCTGAGCGGGCTCGGGAAAGTCAAAGGCCACGCCCGCGCTGCTTAGAGAAAGCTCTGGCCAGCTAAATTGATCACCGCTAGCGCTGGCTAACGCTATGTGGGGAGCAAGCTCAATCCGCCTAAGCGCCGCCTCATGCACCACCAACAGCTCGGACCTCGAAGCGTCGAGCTGATGGTAGCTGTCCAGGGGAAAGTCGGTGAATCGCCAAAGATGCGTCGAAAATGAATCGGTTTGGTCGACTCGCGCTCTGAGTACGATGAGTTCCCCTCGCGGTCGTTGGTAGCTGATGAGTAAGTTGCCCTCCCAGTCATCTAGCTGCAGCGTTTCTCGATCAATATCTTCCTCGAGCGTTATGCGACCCAGCAAAACGGCGTGTTGGACCGAAACGCCATCCAGGGTTGTCACCGACCCACGCTCTCCCCGTAAGGCGTAAACGCTCAGCTGATTGCCACTTAAGCTTACGGCTGACTGCGACGAACTCTTCAAAAAGGGCTCTTCACCAACCGCCTCTTCCAAGTGCCAAGGAACAGCGTCATAGCGAGCAAACACGGTCGACCCAAACGGACTAAACGACTGGCTTGCTCCGATTACCGTGCCTCGGGTCAGCGGTAAGGTCGTGTACAGCAGGTAGGCGAGTATTAGAACGATCAGCAAGATAATCGTCGCGCCCGCCGCGTTTACTAGCAACGATACCAATCGATCCAAGAGGAGTCGCCGCCTCGCCGTGGCGCTTCTAGCGTTCATCTTCAAGACCCAACTGGCTAAGCACAGCCGCTAACTCCGGCGGAGCTAAACGCTGATAGCCCACCCGTTCTACTAGGCGCTGTCCCGGCTCACTTAACACGAGTTTGAAGTAGGTCGCCAGGCGTGGGGGCAGATCTTTGCCGGGTGCCCTATTGATGTAAAGATACAAGTCTCGAAACAAACTCCGCTCCGCGCCCGTTTCCGAGTCGACGATACGCAAAGCCTTAACACCCGCATTCAGATAGCCGGAACTGGCGTAGCCCATGGCCACTCGATCGGTGGCCACAGCACGCACAATCGCGGAGGATCCCACCAATCGATTCAAACGCTTCTTGAAGTCCCCACCGCACAAAATAACGTTTCTAAACACACTGTAGGTGCCCGATGAACTCGTACGTCCATAAACGTTGATCGCTCTGGAGGCCCACGGGCCTAACGCGCCAAGTTGCCCCCACTCTTCGATTGGCTCCGCCCTTCCGCATCGATTGCTGTCGGAAAAAACCGATGCGAGTGCTAGCCCCGAAATGAAGTCCAGAGGATTGTTGCGATGAACGAATACGGCGATCGAATCTCGCGCAATGGTGATTGCCGTGGGTGCGTAGCCATAGCGTTTCTCAAACGCTCGCGTTTCTGCACTGGTCATGGGACGACTCATCGGACCCAGGTCCGCTGTCCCCTCCACCAACGCAACGGGTGCGGCCGAGGACCCGATTGCTCGTACTTGTACACGAATCGAAGGCTGCTGTTCCGACACCAGCTCTGCCCAGCGTGATGACAGAGTCCCTAAGGTATCGCTGCCGACACTCACTAGCTTGCCGGAATTAGAACCTGAACGGGCGATCACTTCATTGCGTGAGTCTCCATTTACTTCATTATTTGCTTCGCCAATTAGATCGCTGCTCACTTCGCTAATCACTTCGCCATTCACTTCACTATTCATTTCACTATTCGCGCCACTGTCCGCATGACCATTAGCTTGGTTCTGCGCATTGGCGATGAAAGGAAGTAAGAATCCCGTTAGGACGACGGTATAGCAGTAACGCCCGAAGCGACTCATTCGAGTGGGAACTGCAACGCAAAGGTGCTGCCGCGTCCCAGCTCACTGCTGATAATCAACTCTGCTCGATGCGAAGCGGCAACGTGCTTAACGATGGCCAGCCCCAGACCGGTGCCACCGGTTTGTACGCTTCTGCTCTCATCGACACGGTAGAAGCGCTCGGTCAAACGGGGAATGTGCTGCTCTTCGATGCCGATACCCTTGTCGGAGACGCTCAACAAGGGGCCGATTTCATTGTTCTCCCAACGGACAACGACAGGCTGATCCTGATCGCTGTACTTGATCGCGTTGATAACCAAATTCGAAATCGCGCTGTGGAGCTCACGATAATCCCCGGCAACGGAGCTCCTACATTCCAACTCCACGACGACTAAACGATCCGGCTCACTGGTCCTAAGCTCTTCTCTCAATTCCTGCAGCAAACGTGGAATATCGACCTCTTCCGTTTTCATTTCCTCGCGCACACTTTCAATACGGCTGAGCCAAAGCAGATCAGAAAGGAGCGTCTCCATACGTTGAACTTGCCCACCCATCTGCTGAAAAGCCTTAGCAACGGTCTTATTTTCCGTTAGCTCTCCCGCACCCAAGTTGTCAAGGTAGCCTTTGAAAACCGTTAGCGGTGTACGAAGCTCATGCGACACGTTGCCAACGAAATCTCGGCGCATCTGCTCCGTCTGCACCACGCGTGTGACATCCCGAATAAAGAACAGAAAGTCGCCACCGGCAAAGGTGGTGATTTCGATTTGGAGTATTTGTCTGGGATTGCTGGCACTGGGGACCTGAAGCGGTTGTTGAAACTCACCGCCCAGGAAGTACTCATGAAATTCCGGCCAGCGCAGCAAGTTGAGAACCGGTTGCCCCTGGTCTCGGGGGTACTGCAAGCCTAGAAGCGTACTGGCAGCTTCATTGCTCCACTCTATCGCCCCGCTTTGCGTCAGTATCACCACCCCATCGCGCATCGAAGCAAAAGAGCTGCGTAAGTAGTCTACGGTGGATTGCAGCCGTCCCCGGGCGTCGCGGTTCTCCCGCTGTAGACCGTAGATAGTGTCGTAAACGAGCCCCCAGA
>JBCCQO010000041.1:0-13549 GCA_039024595.1 Pseudomonadota bacterium
CACTTGAAGACGGTCAGGTGCGCATCTGTGTGGATAATCTTGGCGACACGGTCAGCCAGGAGGTGTTAGACCAAGCCTTTGAGCCATTCTTCACGACAAAGGACGTAGGAGAAGGCACCGGCTTGGGTTTGGCATTGGTTCGTAGAATGATCGAAGACATGAGTGGTCAGATCAGCCTTATTAGTCCACTACCATCAGAAACGCTTGGAGTGCGCGCCGAACTCACCCTCCCAACCGCAAAGTATGAAATAGGTTACACAACTGAGGCTGACTTAGACGAAAGTCGTTGATTTCCGGTGCTATTATCTCCCTTTAAAGTAAACAGCCAGATCTTATGCATCGGATCTTAATCGTTGAAGACGAATCGGTAATTCGTGTAGCACTCCGCAGACTGCTAGAGCGGCACGGGTATCAGCTTGATGAAGCTGGATCGGTCGCGGACGCCGAAAACAAGTATCGGCTGACGGACTATGACCTGATCATCAGCGACCTACGCCTGCCCGGCGCCCCAGGCACAGACTTGATAGCGCGCGCCGGATCAGTTCCCGTCCTCATCATGACCAGCTACGCGAGCTTACGATCGGCGGTAGATTCAATGCGCATGGGTGCGGTGGATTACATCGCGAAGCCTTTTGACCATGGCGATATGCTTAACGCCGTCCAGCGAGTCATCGAAAAGAATCCATCCAACAAAACCGCAAAAGGCGCACGAGTGGTTGACGCAAACGGTGCGTCGGCGCCCGGTTCGGCGGAGTCAGCCAGCAACAAGGCTGTCACCATGATCGGTGGCTGTGAGGCGATGAAAACGCTGACCGAGCATATTGATCGCTTTGCACCGACCAACTCAACTGTATTGGTTCTTGGCGAAACGGGCACGGGAAAAGAACTGGTCGCGCGCAGCGTTCATGTGCAGAGCAGTCGCTCTTTTAATACCTTAATCTGTGTGAATTGCGCCGCCATTCCTGACACGTTGATCGAGTCGGAGCTATTCGGCTATGAGAAGGGCGCGTTCACTGGCGCGAATACCAATCGGATGGGCCTGATTGAGGCTGCAGACGGAGGTACGCTGTTCCTCGATGAAATCGGCGAACTGCCTATGGAAGCACAGGCGCGCTTGCTGCGCTTCATACAGGAAGGCGAGATTCGGCGCATCGGCGCAGTGCAGTCACGAAAAGTGGACGTGCGATTGATCTGTGCAACGCACCGTGACCTGCAAACTCTGGCGGCCGAAGGCAGCTTCCGGCAAGACCTCTACTATCGTATCAATGTACTTCGCCTCTCTTTGCCACCGTTACGAGAGCGAGGAAAGGACATTCTTTTTCTGGCCGAAAACCTCCTCGAGCGCCATTGTCAAAACCTGAATCGGGACAAATTGCGTTTGTCACCAAAGGCTATTCAAGCAATCACGACGTACCAGTGGCCTGGGAACGTTCGTGAAATGGAGCACGCGATTGAACGAGCGGTAATACTCACCAGCGATGGGGATGAGATCGCCTATGAGGCCTTAGGCATCGATCTGGAGTTGGTCAACATCAACCGATTGCGCGGTGATCGAGTGAAAGGCAGCAGTGAACGGCTCCCAAAGGCCAACGATCCGGTCGAAGACTTATCGCTTGAGGATTACTTTCAGCGGTTCGTTATTGAACATCAAGATTCGATGAGTGAAACGGAGCTGGCGCAGAAGCTGGGCATCAGTCGTAAATGCCTGTGGGAGCGACGGCAGCGTTTCGATATTCCTCGCAAAAAAGCATCAGCGAGCAGACCTCGTAAAGCGGCTGGTTAAGCGTTACCTCCGCCACCTGATACCGCGGGTAACGGTGGATATCGGTAACATTTTCGATTTCTTAGGCCCAGCTGCAACATTTCTGTAAATATTAAGCCCCTGTTTTAAAAGGATTTTATTTTTTTGGCACGCTGCCTGCTCCCTGTTGGGGGCGCAATAACAATAAAAAGCGCAAAGTAATAATAATAATCGGCTAAGTGAACCTGGATGGGGAAGTTTACTTCCCCTTCGTTCTTTCTGGTATCCGCATTTCGCGATCACCATCACCTAATTTCCCAGCTTAATTTTTTTCGCAAAGCTTTCTTTCTGCATTGATTCTTCAAAGCGATTCGTCGACCAGCGCATGGTCTGGCATTAGTCCAAAATGCTCTATGACTTGCGACGAGAGAGCGTCGCGTGTGTGAGAGTCGGTTTTACCCCTCCCTCGATACCCTTCAGTTCTTTTCTTCACCACTTTTCTTCATCGGCAAAGCTTTACGGCCCGTCTTCGACTAGGCTCATCCAGCATTTAGGCACTAACCAAGCCTAGCGATCGGGTCGGGTCCTATCAGTCAGGGCTTAGTCGAGCCCCCTCAGAGTTCGAAATTGAGGAGTAAAGGGGCCTAAGTTATGGACCGTGCTATACGGCTGGCTCGGCCATCGCTGTGCTAGTATCCTGCGCCGAGCAGAGGCAAAGTGCGCTAGCAATTTAGACCTAAAGAGCCCCCTTGAAGGTTATTCCGAGAGATCAACATTGCGTCTCGCGCAAAGACATCAGCCAGGGCGCGCTGCGCGTCATGGCGAGGCTGCGGGGTGAAGGCCACCAGGCCTACCTTGTCGGTGGTGCTGTCCGTGATTTGCTCCTCGGTGGGCATCCCAAAGACTTCGACGTAGCGACCGACGCTACCCCCGAGCAAGTCCGTTCCGCCTTTAAGAGTGCACGAATCATCGGCAGACGGTTCCGTATTGTGCACGTCAGGCAGGGTCGAGAAATCATCGAGGTAACCACCTTCCGCGGTAGCCATACGGCGCCAGAAGAAACCGAGCCGGAGAGCAGCCAAGCGAAGCGCTCGTCCCGCGGCCTCCTATTACGTGACAATGTCTTTGGAACCCTAGAAGAAGACGCAATCCGCCGTGACCTAACGGTCAATGCGCTCTATTACGATAGTGGCACTTTTGAGGTATACGATCATGTGGGAGGCACGGAAGATCTTGAGGCACAACGGATTCGAGTCATTGGTGACCCATGGGTTCGCTATCGGGAAGATCCGGTCCGCATGCTACGGACGATTCGCTTCGCGGCCAAGCTTGGTTTTCAAATTGATGAGGAAAATGCTGATCCAATCGAGCAGCTAGCACCTCTGCTCGATGACATACCGCCGGCCCGGCTCTTCGACGAGTTCGGAAAACTCTTTCTCAGCGGCTATGGATTGGAAACGCTCAACCTTCTCAGAGAATGGTCGCTCCTAGAACGACTCTTTCCAGAAAGCGCTCGCCTAGCAAAGAAGAATACTTTTTACGCACGAATTCTTGAATGCGCGATGGAAAACACCGATCAACGAATCCAACTAGAAAAACCGGTAACGCCCGCGTTCACACTCGCTGCGCTGCTCTGGCCTGCGGTCGATGATCGGCGACAACAACTTGAAAACGAAGGTATGCATACTGTTCCTGCAATGCACAGCGCTGGACAGGAGATTGTGGCTGCAACTTGCCAACGGGTTGCGATCCCCCGTCGCTTCAGCCTTCCGATGCGCGAGATTTGGGAGCTGCAGCTGCGGCTCAGTAAAACCAAGGGGAAGAAAACCGTAGAACAACTTAGCAAGCGCCGCTTTCGTGCTGCCTATGACTTTATCCTTCTGCGTGAACAGGCCGGTGAAGATTTAAACGGTCTGGGCGAGTTCTGGACTAAGCTTCAGGACGAGCACGAGGTACCCCAGCACGTGCCGGATAAAGAACATCAACGCAGACCTAGACGGCGCGGTGGGCGCCGTAGGCAATCCGCAGAATGAATCGCTGCTATGTTGGGGTTGGTGCGAACTTAGGTGAACCACTCGCGACCCTCCGGTGGCTACATAAGCAACTCCAGTCTACCGCCACTTTGCAGCAGCTTGTGTTCTCCCCCATATACAAGAGCGCTCCGGTCGGCCCTGGCCAACAAGACGATTACCTCAACGCGGTGGTCGCGTTTGATAGCGATTTAGATCCGGAAGATCTACTGGGGCAACTCCTAGCGCTTGAATCCCTCGCCGGTCGCGTTCGGGACGGAACAAGGTGGGGCCCACGGATCCTTGATCTTGACCTGCTGCTGGTCGGGTTACTGAGTGTCCGATCGGCAAGGCTAGAGATTCCCCATCCACGTCTTGAAGAGCGAAACTTTGTACTACAACCGCTGATCGACTTACTCGGGTCAGCTTGGCGCTTGCCTAACGGGCATCGCTTGCAGGATAGCCTGGATAAGTGCGAGGAAAACCGTCTTGAGCGCACGAAGCTTTCCTGGAAAGCGCAAGCGATGGACAAGCCAGCCACAGGCTCCGCCCTGCGAGATGCCTCATGAGCGAGATAGCTTTGAAGGGGCGACCGGTACCAGGATATATTGCGGTAGAGGGCCCGGTGGGCGTAGGGAAAACCACTCTTGCTCGCCGACTAGCGGCGACTTTCAATCATGAAATGTTGCTAGAAGATGCGGATGAGAACCCTTTTTTGGAACGCTTTTACCGCAATCGAAAGGAAGCTGCACTGGCTACCCAGCTCTTCTTCCTCTTTCAGCGGGCGCAAAAAGTTCAGGAACTGCGCCAGTCGGAATTGTTCTCGCCGGTACGCGTAGCCGACTTCCTGATAGAAAAAGATCCACTGTTTGCACGCATCAATCTTGATACCGATGAGTACTCGCTCTACGAAAAGGTGTTCCAAAAACTCACGATAGATGCCCCTCGTCCGGACCTTGTCATCTACCTTCAAGCGCCGACCGACGTGCTGCTACAACGCATTCAGCGACGGGGAATAGAGCACGAAAGGACGATCGACGCAGCCTATCTAGAGCAGCTAAACGAAGTGTACAGTGAATTTTTTCTGTACTACGATGGCGCGCCTTTGCTAATCGTGAACGCAAGTGTGATAGATCTTGCAAGCGATACGGGCGACTATCAACAGCTCGTGAACTATTTGTTAGATATAAAAAGCGGCCGCCATTACTTCAATCCTACGTTCTTTGGCTGACTGTTTTGCTGGCTACGGGGTTACGCAAAAGCGCGCGTTTTCGGCTCGTCACATAAGACAGGGGTTATGTCTAAGATAACAATCAGCTCTCTCGCAAAGATGAAAGCGTCCGGCGAAAAGTTTGTATGCATCACCGCCTATGACGCCACCTTTGCTCGCTTGATCGATGAAGCAGGTGCAGAAACCATGCTCGTCGGTGACTCTTTGGGTATGGTGCTACAAGGGCACGACAGCACAATTCCTGTGACCATAGACGAGATGGCCTACCACACCCAATGTGTTGCCCGAGCGAATCCGTCCGCGCTTGTAATGGCGGATCTCCCTTTTATGGCCTACGGAAGCATTGAAGATGCGCTGCGCAATGCCGCAAAGCTAATGCAGGCTGGTGCTCAAATGGTGAAATTAGAGGGAGGAGTCTGGCTCAGCGATACGATTAACGCACTGGTAGAGAGAGGCATTCCTGTTTGCACCCATCTCGGCCTCACTCCTCAGTCGGTGAATGTGTTCGGTGGATACCGAGTGCAGGGCCGTACGCCAAAACAAGCGAAGGCCATCCTTGCTGATGCGGTGGAAATTCAGGACGCAGGTGCCAGTATTCTGCTACTCGAATGTATCCCTTCAGCGCTGGCTGCGGACATTACGAGCAAGGTTGATATCCCAGTCATTGGCATTGGTGCAGGGCCGGGCACGGATGCACAAGTGCTGGTTATGCACGACCTTCTTGGCCTGTCACCCCATACTCCGCGCTTTGTGCAGAATTTTATGCAGGGCAGCAACAGCATTCAGGATGCACTCAAATCCTTTGTTGAAGCGGTAAAAGATGGTCGATACCCCACACCGGATCAAAGCTACGAGTGACGACGTGATAGCGGTAATAAAGGCTCATTTACCCATAGAATCGATGGGATCATTCCTCCCTAAACCCTCGAAATAGAAGAAAATTAGGCCAAGGTCGGCCTAAAATGACACCTGCAGCCACCAAGTGCAGGAATGACCCCCGAAACGCCCATTTTGGGTGATTCAGCGCACATATTCTCGAAAATTAGCACTAAAAGTTACATATAACGTGTAATTAGGTAACAAAAAGGCGCTCATTTTTTGTGAATTTTTCTTGCTGCCCATACCCAATATCTGCATACTCGGTCGTCCCGAATGGCGGGCTATCGCCAACCGCGGGGACTTAAGCTAGGTTTTTGAGTTTAAGCTATTAGGTTTACTCTCATTGACTTAGTCGCAAAGTAGAAAATAGGAGTTGGATGCATAGCCGACTCACCCTGACCGCAAGCTGGGGATTTTTATGCAGACCATAAGACAGCCGGCCCATCTTCGGCGGGCCTTAGACGCCCATCGCGATCGAGGCGAAAGCATCGTTCTTGTTCCGACCATGGGCAGCCTCCACGAGGGGCATCTTCAACTGGTGCGCAAAGCCCACGATTTGGGTGATGTTGTCGTCGTAAGTATTTTCGTAAATCCCATGCAGTTCGGTCCAAACGAGGACTTCGACGCGTACCCGCGTACACTCAATGCAGACCGTGAGAAGCTATTTGCTGAGGGAGTAGATTACGTTTTTGCACCCGATGCGAATGCTGTGTATCCGGAAGGAACCGATCAGCAAACTGTTGTTCGTGTACCGACGCTATCCAACACCCTATGCGGTTTGAATCGTCCAGGACATTTCGACGGTGTCGCAACAGTCGTAAGCAAGCTTTTCAATATGGTCCAGCCTCACTTTGCGGTATTCGGCGAGAAAGACTTTCAGCAGCTGTCGATCATCCGCAAAATGGTTGAAGACCTCTGTATGCCGATCGACATCGTAGGTGTTGCGACGGTGAGAGCCCAGGATGGTCTAGCGCTGAGCTCCCGTAACGCCTACCTCAGCCAAGAACACCGATCTGTCGCTCCGCTACTACATAAAATCTTGCTTGAGTGTCGCGAAGCTATCGCCTGTGGCTTTGATAACTATCTACAACTCGAGTCGCACGCTCGCCTGCGTCTCCTTGAAGCGGGTTTCGAACCCGATTACTTCGCAATTCGGGACGCGCGTACTCTCCGGCCGGTAGACGCAGCGACAGAAGAGATCGCAATATTTGCCGCCGCAAAGCTCGGTGAGACTCGTTTAATTGACAACGTGCGTTTATTGCTCAATCCCGCGTCGGATTGGGGAATGCTGGCAACACGCTGAGCTTAAGCAACCTCTTTGAGCAATTGTTAGTGTGGTGCTTTCTGCATCTGTAGCAGCAGGCTATCAGGCGATTACCAGCAGCGTGAGGGCAAGTATGCGAAAAGCGGTTTCCGCTAGCGTCTAGAGGCACCAATGAGCGATCCAAGCGACCCCAAGATTTACCCTGTCCCCGCTGCAATGCAGCAAGCCCATTTAACGAAAAACGACTTTGAATCCCTCTACCGGCGGTCTATTGAGGACAAGGAATCATTCTTTGCTGAAATGGCAGAGCAGTTTCTTGATTGGAACAAACCCTGGGATAGCGTTTGTCATTTTGACTTTGCAGCAGGGGAGACGAGCTGGTTCGCTGGAGCCGAGCTGAATGTCAGCGTCAACTGCATTGACCGTCATTTGCCAAGCAGAGCTAAGCAAACAGCCATCATCTGGGAAGGGGACGACCCGAAAGACAGCAAGCACATCACCTACCAGGAGTTGAAAGAGGAAGTTTGTCGATTGGCAAACGGGCTTCGCTCAAGAGGTGTCCAGCGCGGCGATCGCGTGTGCCTGTATATGCCAATGGTCCCGGAAGCCGCCTACGCGATGCTCGCCTGCGCGCGTCTCGGAGCCATCCATACCGTTGTATTCGGGGGGTTCTCACCGGAAGCGCTGAAAGACCGCATTCAGTCTGCAGATTGCAAAGCCGTCATTACGAGTGACGAGGGGCTGCGCGGGGGAAAGACCATTCCTCTGAAGGCCAACGTCGATCAGTCTCTCGCCGCTTGTCCAGGCGTTGAGACTTGCATTGTCTTACGCAGAACTAGCGCCGAGATAGAAATGACCGAGGACCGGGACGTTTACTATCATGAGTTGGTTCACAACCAGCCCATCGAGTGCGAACCGGAGTCAATGGGTGCGGAAGATCCCTTATTTATCCTCTATACCTCAGGCTCGACCGGCAAGCCTAAGGGCGTTCTGCATACCACAGGTGGGTACTTACTCCAGGCCGCAATGACCTTTAGGTACGTCTTCGACTACCAGGACGGTGAAGTCTACTGGTGTACTGCCGACGTAGGCTGGGTGACCGGTCATACCTACATTGTCTACGGGCCTTTGGCTAATGGCGCTACGACCCTCATGTTCGAAGGGGTACCAACTTATCCGGACGCGGGTCGGTGTTGGGAAGTGGTCGACAAACACCAAGTAACCACCTTCTACACCGCACCAACCGCGATCCGCGCCCTGCAGGGTAAAGGAGACGAATACGTAACCCAGCACTCTCGGAGCAGTCTGCGAATTCTGGGCACCGTTGGTGAACCGATAAACCCAGAAGCCTGGCGCTGGTATTACGAGGTGGTTGGCGATAGCCGTTGCCCAATTGTAGATACCTGGTGGCAAACGGAGACTGGTGCGCACATGATCACCCCTCTCCCTGGCGCTACGGCGATGAAACCTGGCTCCGCAACCTTACCCTTCTTTGGAGTAGAGCTGGCGCTGCTAGCGGAAGACGGAAGTGAAATAGAAGGCCCAGGTTCGGGCTATTTGGTGGTGAAGTCCTCCTGGCCAAGTCAAATTCGGAGTGTCTACGGTGATCATCAGAGGATGATCGACACCTACTTTTCCCAATATCCAGGCTACTACTTCACCGGTGATGGCGCGCAGCGCGATGAAGACGGTTATTACTGGATCACCGGTCGGGTGGACGATGTGCTGAATGTATCGGGTCACCGAATGGGCACGGCGGAAGTAGAAAGCGCTCTAGTACTCCATGACAAGGTATCTGAGGCCGCTGTCGTCGGCTTTCCGCACGATATTAAGGGTCAGGGTATTTACTGCTATGTCACGCCGATGGAAGGCGCAGAGGTCGGTGACGAACTCAAAAGCGAGCTTATCGGGTTGTGCGTTCAAGAGATCGGTCCAATAGCAAAGCCGGACATCATTCAGTGGGCCCCGGGCTTACCAAAAACACGTTCCGGAAAGATTATGCGGCGAATTCTTCGCAAGATCGCGGAGAATGAATTGGAAAACCTAGGAGATACCTCAACCCTGGCAGACCCGAGCGTGGTAGCTGCGTTGATCGAGAGCCGACCCTAGGCTTTTACAAGGAACTGTGCGTCACGCATATCATGAGACATGAGATGTGCCGCGGGAATTCCCGCGACAACCGCCGGTAGGCTTGTAGCAAGATTTGCCAAGAACGCGACGGCAACAAAGTCGGCGAAAGTGGCACAAAAAAAAAGAGCGCCAAGGCGCTCTTTTCGACAGCCCAAACCGTGGGCCTCAGCTAGGATCGGAGCCTACGCGTTCCCCGCTTCCTCTACCTCACTGGCCTCTTCGTTCAGTAGCTCTTTGATCGAGAGCTTGATCCGGCCGCGTTGATCGACATCGAGGACTTTCACGCGAACTTCCTCACCCTCTGACAGGTGATCTGAGACATTCTCGACGCGCTCGTTGGCGATTTGAGAAATATGCAGGAGTCCATCTTTGCCGGGAAGAATGTTCACGAAAGCACCGAAGTCGACGATGCGTTCTACACGGCCTGTGTAGATTGCACCCACCTCTGCTTCCGCGGTAATTTCCTCGATCATCGCCACGGCCTTATCACGGGCCGCCTGGTCCTGGCCGAAGACTCGAACCGTGCCATCGTCCTCAATATCGACGGTCGCGCCAGACTCTTCCGTGATAGATCGTATAGTAGCGCCGCCCTTACCGATGATGTCGCGGATCTTATCCGAATCAACCTTAAGCGTGACCATGCTCGGTGCGTTCTCTGACGTCACTTCACGCGGTGCGGCAAGTACGGCATTCATTTGACCCAAAATATGCAGTCGTGCATGTAAAGCCTGCTCAAGGGCGATTTCCATAATCTGCTCGGTGATGCCTTCGATCTTTATGTCCATCTGCAACGCGGTGACGCCTTCGGCAGTACCGGCCACTTTAAAGTCCATATCACCGAGGTGATCCTCGTCGCCGAGAATGTCAGTAAGAACGGCAAACTGATTGCCGTCTTTGACAAGCCCCATGGCAATACCGGCTACTGGTGCCTTTAGAGGCACGCCAGCCGTCATCAGCGACAGGGAGCCTACGCAAACAGACGCCATTGAGCTCGATCCGTTAGATTCGGTAATCTCCGAGACAACCCGAATGGTGTAAGGGAATTCTTCTTCGTTCGGCAGAACCGCCGCCAGTCCACGGCGCGCCAGACGTCCATGGCCAATCTCACGACGCCCTGTAAAGCCTATTCGACCGGCTTCACCCACCGAGTAGGGAGGGAAGTTGTAGTGCAACATAAACGGGTCACGACGTTCACCTTCGAGCGCGTCAATGATCTGCGCATCGCGGGTTGAACCAAGGGTGACGGCACCGATCGCCTGCGTTTCCCCGCGCGTGAATAAGGCGGAGCCATGGGCTTTGGCCAATACATCGACTTCGCAGGCTATCTGACGCACTGTTCGATTGTCGCGGCCGTCGATCCGCGGTTCACCCGCTAAGATACGTTTGCGAACGATCGATTTCTCGACTTTCTTGAAGTAGTCCTTTACCTCATCTGCCGTGTAGCCGTCATCACTCACCAAAGCATCGACACAAGCATCTCGGACTTCACCAACGCGCGCGTAGCGATCGGCCTTCTCCGTGATGCGATACGCCTCGCCGAGTTCACTTTTGACTTGCTCTTCAACGGCGGAGAGCAAAGCTTCGTTAACTGCGGGCGCTTGCCAATCCCAGCTAGGCTTGCCCGCTTCTGCCGCGAGTTCCTGAACCGCCTTGATAACAACCTGCATTTCCTGGTGCGCGTAAAGCACTGCGCCCAACATCTGGTCTTCCGTTAGCTGGTCTGCTTCCGACTCAACCATCAACACCGCATCGGTGGTTCCTGCGACGACCATATCGAGCTTGCTGCTCGCTAGCGCATCATAGGTCGGGTTGAGGACATAACCTTGCTCCTCGTTGAAGCCAACGCGCGCTGCACCGATTGGCCCATTGAACGGACAACCAGAGATGGCGAGCGCTGCGGAAGTGCCGATCATCGCCGGGATATCCGGATCAATGTGCTTATCGGCGGACATCACTGTACAAACGACCTGGACTTCATTCATAAAGCCGTCCGTAAACAGCGGGCGAATTGGCCGATCGATCAAACGGGAGGTCAATGTTTCTTTTTCGCTCGGGCGAGCTTCCCGCTTAAAGAAGCCACCGGGAATCTTCCCGACCGAGTAGGTTTTTTCTTGATAATGCACCGACAGCGGGAAAAAATCCCGACCCTCACGCGCAGTCTTTTCGGCAACAACGGTCACGAGAACACTAGTGTTCTCGACGGTGACCAGAACCGCTCCGCTTGCCTGACGGGCGATACGACCCGTCTCCAGCGTGACGGTTTGGCCGCCATACTGGAAGGTTTTAGTTACTGGATTCACATTTATTCTCCAAAAGTGAAAACGCGATGCTCGGATGCTTTCGTTCTTGCTCCGATGCCTTGGCGTTTTTTAGCGGCGTAGTCCGAGTCGCTGGATCAATTCCGCGTAGCGACTAGCGTCCTTTCGCTTTAGATAATCAAGCAGATTGCGACGTTGGTTCACCATCCGGATCAAACCGCGCCGTGAGTGGTGATCTTGCTTGTGAGATTCGAAATGATCGCGCAGCTGCTCAATGTTTGCCGTAAGCAAAGCGACTTGAACTTCCGGAGAACCGGTATCGCCTTCACCGCGCTGGTATTCGCGGACAATCTCCGCCTTCTTTTCTGCGTTTAAAGCCATTTTTACTTTCCTATCTTTAATCTGCCCAGATCGCTGAACACCTTGTATCTAGAACCAGACTTTGTCGCTCTTTGGTTCGCTAGGCTGCGTTACCACCTAGCCGTTGAGCAATGATTCAGCAACTGCGCAACGACCCTTCAGGCAGCAGCCTTGTAGAAGGCGGCAGCCCTGCGAAAAGAGCGAGTCCTAGTCAAGAACGGTTTTCTAACGATCAACTAGAAAAAGAGCCTGCCCGTGCAGATTTACAGACAGGTTCTGATCGAATGAGGAGTTGTTTCAAAGACTCCCTATCGACTGCTACTACTTTTTTTACTTCTCTTCTTTTGTACTTAGGTACGTTCAGGTACTTTCGTATTCTTTCGTACTCTCTCATGGCTTCAGTGCCCGCCAACGGGCGATAGACAAACACATGCTGTTAGCGCTCACTTACCACCAAACGACGAGGCGCGATACGACCGTCGTCCAGAACTTCACCTAGGCCCAGAAACTCGCCGGTCTCCAAGGCGACGCGCACCATACCATCACAGGGGGCGTTTGGCACTAGTACGGCTTGACCCTGTCTTAGGTAAAAACCACTAGATTCCGGCAACTTAAGAAGCGGAATATGCCCCAAAGCCGCATCGATTGGACGCAAGCATCCGTCTAAGGCGGCAAACGAATCAGCCGTTTGAAGGGACTCGAGCGCCTCTAGGCTGATAGCTTCCGACAGTAAGAACGAGCCAACATGAGTACGACGCAAAGCAGCAATGTGTCCGCCCAGTCCTAAGAGCTCCCCCAAATCCATCGCCAGTGATCGAATGTACGTGCCCTTACTGCAACGCACCGTCAGCTCAGCGGTTGCTTGAACGCCCGGTTTAAAGCTCTCCAGAGATAATTCCTCAATACGGACGGAGCGTGGTTCCCGCTCTACTTCTATCCCCTTACGGGCAAGTTTGTACAGGGGTTGCCCATCGCGCTTGAGTGCCGAAAACATGGGCGGTAACTGCTGGATGTCTCCGCGGAAACGTGGGAGGAACGTCTCGAGTTTGGCTTTAGTAAGAGCAGAAGCGTCCCTTTGGAACAGGACCTCCCCTTCCGCATCGCCACTGTCGGTAGCAATGCCAAAACAGACGGTCGCCCGATAAGCTTTGTCCGCGTTAAGGAGATAGCTCGAGAACTTAGTGGCTTCACCAAAGCAAAGCGGCAGCACACCGGTCGCGAGAGGATCGAGGCTGCCCGTGTGTCCCGCCTTCGCGGCGTTGAAAATACGCTTAGCTCGCTGTAGCGCCGCGTTTGAGCTCAAGCCCGTCGGTTTGTCTAACAAAAGAAGCCCGGAGACTGATCGTCCCCGCCGTCTACGAGCCATACTTATTGCTCGTCTTCGTCTAAGTGCTGGTCGGCAGCAGTTGCTCTACTGATCAGCGCTTCCATGTTTCGACCGCGACCAACGCTATTGTCAAACTGGAATCGCAACCGTGGAACGGTTCTCATAGCGGTACTCTTTGCGAGGCAGTTTCGCAAAAAACCCGCTGCCTTGTTCAGAACTTCAGTAGCCGGTTTGGCCTGTTCTTCAGAATCGTGATCCAAACAAGTAAAAAAGACGCGCGCATGAGCGATATCGCGACTTACCTGGACTGCGGTTACGCTGACCATTCCAAGTCGGGGATCGCGCAGCTC
>JBCCQO010000042.1:0-13352 GCA_039024595.1 Pseudomonadota bacterium
GGTGGAACGTCAGCGGGTAACTCCCAGAGTTGAGGTTGATTAGGTATGTCATCTTCCGGTGGTAGATATACATCTGTGCCTTGAATGCCGCTGCGCTGCTTTAGAATATGCACCTGCCGATAGGCGCTCATCTGCAGACGCAGCGCCGCAGGGGAGTGCTGGTGGGCAGCTTCTTGTGGGCGAAATAACACAGCCAAGCTATTGCCGCGTGCTGCAGCCAACTGTAAGCGACGCAATTCCGCGTAACGACATTCGCTACTAAGCCAGCTAAAAACAGCGCTACAAGTGCCACTGCGCAATGCCTGCTCCGTGCTCCAAAGTTGTTCTTCTCGATCGCGCGGATGTACCAGCAGGACCTGCTCTGTGTTGATGCCTCGTGCGGCTAATAGCGGCGCGTAAGGTACATAAGGGGGCGCTATAAAAGCTTGCCAGCGTCCCTGTTTGCTCAGACCTTCCATCGCGGGTAAAAACAAACCCATCGAGCCCATGCCACTGGCATCGCTTAAAACCTCAATACAGGTACCCAAAGGCCAGCCTTGCTCGCACAGGCGTGCGTCTAAAGCAGCGAAGCCGGTAGCAAGACTTTGATGGTAATGTTGATCGTTATTGGCAGCGCTACTTTTGCGGTTCCCTTCGCTACTGCTTGTGCTTCTGCCTGTTCTAGCCGTTTCGAAGTTGTCTCTACCGAGCCAGGTGTCCCGTCGGTTGATTACCCTATGCAGACTTTCTGGCAAGGCGTTATGAGTCTTTCTGACAATTTCTGTTATTGCGGAAAGCTCTTTAACGGCACTCACTAAGGATGCTTTGCTGTTTTGCTTTGAGGGATCTTCGTTTACAGAGGCTGAGGGCTTTTTATTCAGTGAATCTAAGTGCTTTTTGTCTCCCTGAACTTTTTCGGCTTCTTGATGAGAGCCCGGTATGGAAAAAAGCTCGGCCTGTTCCATGCCAGTTAGAGCATGAGAGGGGTGAGAAGAAACCGTAGCTATAGAACAACGGCTTTGACTGACTTCTTCATCTAACAAACGACTCGATAATTGGTCAGAGAGACTGGTGGTTTTGGCAGGTTTGCCCGAAAAAGTCTGCTGCATAAGGCTTGCTCCACAATACTGTATATAAATACAGTAGTCTGGAGTTGGCCATCTTGCAAGTTGTCGAAGTATTGCCTGTCGCTTCAGGCGGCAGTCTCAAAAATAGGTCAGTAAGCGCAAGAAAGTGCCAGAAAGAAGGGCAATTCCACCCGCCGGCCCGGCAAAAAATGACCTTCTGCACGCCAGCGCCGCGGTGGTTTAAGAGTGCGCTAGCTCGGCATTTTCAGTGGATAGCGGCCATCTCCCGCGAGGCCAAAAACCAGCCACTCCAGCTGTTCCCAAGCGCTTCCTGAGCGAAAGCCTTTTACCGCGCCGTCCACGTCTCCAGCCAAAGAGATGAGTTCATCAATTCCCGTAAGCGTATGGCGCTTGATGGCCGCACCCAGAATACCTTGGCGGTTTTTCCAAACGCGCGCATCATTCAGTGCCTGGGACGGACTCAAACCTGACTGCACGGCAAGAAGTAGGCCCTGGAGACCTCGCAGTTCGCGTATGAATGCCCAGAGTAAGGCCGGTGGCTGGGCCCCTTCCGAGCGCAGACTGTTGAGCATCTTCAGGCTTTCCGCCTGTCGTCCGGCCAGCGCACAATCAACCATTGCAAAAAGATTGAAGCGCGCGCTGTTGCCAACGGAATCGAGAACAAGCTCGGTGGTGATTTCTTGATCGCTGCCCAGGAGTCGTAACTTCTCTAGCTCCTGAGCAGCCGCGAGCAGGTTGCCTTCAACTCGCTCAGCCAAGACGCCCAGGGCTTCACGATGAATTTGCAGTCCCATGGCTTGCGCGCGCTGTTGTAACCAGCGCGGCAGCTCCTGCGCGTTGACCGGCCAAATCTGTATCGTCGCGCCTTGCCCATCAATGGCCTTGTACCACTTGCTGTTGGTGCTGGCGCGATCAATTTTACCTGCCACGATCAGCAGAACGTCGTCGCTGCCTTGGTTTAGGTATTCGATAAGCGCTTTGCTGCCGTCGGTGCCCAACTTTCCGTTGGGAACGCGCAGTTCGATGAGTCGACGCTCGGCGAATAGTGACATGCTGTTAGCGTCTTGAGTCAGGTCATCCCAACGGAAGCCGCTTTCGCTGGCATCGAACACGCTGCGCTCGCTGCAACCGTGTTGCCGGGCTGCGGCGCGAACTTGATCGGTGCACTCCTGCACGATCAATGTTTCATCACCGCTGACGAGATAAACCGGGTAGAGCTGGGAGCTTAGACTGGCTTTGAGTTTCTCAGGATAGATGCGCATGGAATTCGAAGCGCGCTTAGGGAACGCTCAGCGCACTGGAGGAATTCGCCGCAAAAAAGCTGATACGACGATATACCTGCACTGCGAGTTCCGAGCGTAGCTCACCGCGAAGAATGCGGACCTCTTCCGCTTTACCCACCACGTTTTGTGGGTCGTTCTCCATCTGCTTGTTAACGCCGGCTCTACTGCGCTCCATGACGGTGCGACCTTCAGCATCGAACACCTCGAAGAACGCACCCATTTGCAAGTCAAATTCTGCGGCGCGCGCCTGTGCGTTTACTGATAGGTTGCGCTGGCTAAACTGTTCCGGTCCGAGGCGCAGGATATAGCTGGCTTCCTCTCTGGAGGTGACAGTAACCCCATTGCTGGTCATGGTAGAGGTCATTATGCGCGCCAGCTCGCTGTTGGGATTGTCTGTCACCAGGTGAATTCGATTCCATTCTTCCGGCAGGCCAGAAACACCGTCTAGCCCTCTTAACTGAAATCCACAGGCGCTTAGCGTAAGGCAGGCAAGTAGCAGAGCCATAAACGGCGAGCGCCTGGGTAGCGTGTTCAATGATATTGCTTTCAGCGCTTTGCTAGATTTCACGGGTCATTTCTCGCAGACCAGTTCTCACAGACCAATCCTCACAGACCATTTCTCACACACCCATTCTCGCAAGGTTTCGCCATGGTGCGCCAACTCCGATCGCACGCTAGGCGACCACGATGTTCACTAGCTTGCCGGGTACAACAATAACTTTACGTACGGTTTTCCCCTCTATGAATCGTTGCGCGTTCTCTTGGGCGAGGGCGCTGGCCTCGATCGATTCCTTGGACGCATCGGCGGCCACCTCCATCCGCGCTCGGACCTTGCCGTTGACCTGGACCACAATCTCCAGCGAATCGCGAACCAGTGCCGCTTCATCCGTCACAGGCCAGGGAGCGTAGGTGGCGTCGCCTTCTCCCCCAATGGCTTTCCATAGGTGATGGCAAGCATGGGGAATGATAGGCACAAGCATTCGCACAACGGCACTGATACCTTCCTGCACAACCGCTTGCGCGTTCTCATTAGCGGGACTGAAGCGCCCCAACTCGTTACACAGCTCCATGATGGCTGCAATCGCTGTGTTGAAGGTCTGCCGTCGTTCCATATCGTCGCTGACCTTGGCGATCGTTTCATGGATCTTGCGACGCAGCGCCTTCGTATCCGAATCCAAGGAGGCTGTGGCGATCTCGAAGGTTAACGCAGAGCCTGCATGGGTGTGGTTTTCATAGACCAAACGCCAAAGTCGTTTAATAAAGCGCAAGGCCCCTTCCACGCCGTCTTCCGACCATTCCAGGGATTGGTCTGGTGGTGCGGCAAAGAGACTGAACAAGCGCACCGTATCGGCGCCATGGCTGTCGATCAGCGACTGCGGATCAACCGTATTGCCCTTGGATTTCGACATCTTGGAGCCGTCTTTGAGAACCATCCCTTGCGTCAGCAACCGAGTGAACGGCTCATCGCTGGCAACCAGTCCTTCATCGCGCATTAGTTTGTGGAAAAAGCGCGCATAGAGCAGGTGCAAAATGGCGTGTTCGATCCCACCGACATATTGGTCAACAGGTAACCAGTAGTTCGCAAGGTCCGGGTCGAGCATGCCGTCGGCAAAGTGACTACAGGTATAGCGAGCGTAATACCAAGAGGATTGCACGAAGGTGTCAAAAGTGTCGGTCTCCCGCTCGCAGACGGTGCCGTCCAGGTCAAACTGTTTCCATTGCGCATCGCTTTTAATCGGCGACGCAACTCCGTCCATAACGACGTCTTCGGGCAGCAGAGATGGCAAACGATCGGCAGGAATCGGTACTTCAGTGCCATCGGTCAGGTTAAGCATAGGGATTGGCGTGCCCCAATACCGCTGACGAGAGACTCCCCAATCACGCAAACGGAACTGGGTGGTTACACGACCGAAGCCTTTCGTCGCTAACGCATCGGCAATCGCGTCGAAGGCATCCTCAAACGGTAGTTGATCAAATCCTTCTGAATGGGTCAGCAGACCGTGAGAGGTATAGGCGTTCTCGCTAACGTCCGCCGGCTTACCCTCACCGTCGCAAATGACGACCTTAATCGGTAAGTCGTAGGTTTTCGCAAACTGGTAGTCACGCTCATCATGGGCGGGTACGGCCATCACCGCTCCCGAGCCATAGTCCATAAGCACGTAGTTCGCGACCCACAAAGGCACTGATTCTCCCGATAACGGGTGGGTCACGCGCACGCCCGTGTCCATTCCCCGTTTTTCTGCCTGAGCCATAGCTGCTTCGGCGACGGAGTTTTGTCGGCACTCGTCAATAAAGGATGCGAGGGTACTATTGTGCTTTGCCAGCTCTAGGCTGATGGGATGTTCTGCTGCCAGGCTTACGTAGGTGACACCAAACAGCGTGTCGGGCCTCGTTGTGTACACGTCTATGCGTTTAAAGTCGGCGATGGGGGAGTCCAGTCCAAAGCTAAGCTCAACTCCGCGACTTTTTCCGATCCAGTTGCGCTGCATAGTCCGCACCGCATCTGGCCAGCCCTCTAGCTCATCTAGCCCCGAGAGCAGTTCCTCTGCGTAGGCAGTAATACGCAAAAACCACTGGGGAATTTCTCGTCGTTCTACCAGCTCACCGGATCGCCAGCCGCGGCCGTCGATAACTTGCTCATTAGCAAGTACCGTTTGGTCGACCGGATCCCAATTTACCGTCGCCATTTTCTTGTAGACGAGGCCTTTTTCATAAAGACGAGTGAAAAACCACTGTTCCCACTGGTAGTAAGACGGGCTACAGGTGGCCAGTTCGCGCTCCCAGTCAAAGCTAAAGCCGAGTGCCTTGAGCTGGCCTCGCATGTGCTCGATGTTGCTGTAGGTCCACGCGGCCGGGGCGGTCTTATTGGCTATCGCCGCATTTTCCGCCGGTAGGCCAAAGGCGTCCCAACCCATTGGATGGAGCACGTTTTTACCTCGCATACGCTGGTAGCGGGCGAGCGCGTCGGAAATAGAGTAGTTGCGGACATGTCCCATGTGCAGCTTGCCGCTGGGGTAGGGGAACATGGATAAGCAGTAATATTTCTCCGCCTGCAGGTCGTCGTGGGCTGCGAAGCTTCTGTGCTCTTCCCAGTATTCCTGCGCGTCTCGTTCTAAGCTTGATGGGTTGTAACGTTCTTCCATGAGGGTCAATCAGTTGTTTCAGGTCTAAGGGGTATGCGAACCGCGTGGGTCTACCCAGCTCTTTACTGCCAGTAGGGCGTTATCGATAAGAATTTATCGACAAGGAGTGAGCAACAAAGAGCCTGCGCTAAAGCCTTGCCATCGGTTCCGCGAAGCCGCGCATAGTAGCAGCTCTCGGTCTCCCTCGGCGTTATTTGCAGACTAGTCTGTTGATTCCTCATCGTCTTCTTCTCGCCACAGTGTGCGATAGAGAACGACCATCGCTAGCAGCAGCAAGGCCAGCGCACTGAGCAGCGGTATGGACCCAAAGCTACTGAATGGCGTGCTGCCCAGCATGACTTGCGCCTCGCCCTCAACCACTGCGACGACAAACTGATCGCTGGACGCGACGATTTTCCCGCGGTGGTCGATGATTGCGGAAACGCCATTGTTCGTTCCTCGGAGCATGTAGCGACCGTTCTCGAGTGCCCGCATTTGCGCCATTTGTAGATGCTGGAGAGGGCCAATAGAGTTACCGAACCAGCTGTCGTTACTAATGGTGAGCAAAAGCTCCGCACGTCGTGCCGCTTTTGCTGCGAGTTCCGGATATACCACCTCGTAGCAAATGAGGGGCGCAATCCGATGATTCCCCGCCTGCAGTGGTTCTTGATTGAGAGCACCGAGGCTGAAATTCGACATGGGTAAGTCGAAAAAGTCGATCAACCCGCGAAGCCACTCCTCCAGCGGTACGTATTCACCAAAGGGTACCAGGCGCTGTTTATCGTACTGACCGCTACCCTGACCTAAGGCAACAACGCTATTAAATATCTGTCGCTGAGCGTTTCTGGTAGGAATGCCAGTGATCAGCGTGGTGTCGCTCAGATCGGCGCGGCGAGCTATTGGATTTAGGAAGTCTCCCGCCAAATCATACACGCGGGGAATCGCTGATTCGGGCCACACAATTAGGTCGTTAGCAAAGAGAGGCACGAGCGATTTACTGTATTGCTCCAGGATTGGCCCATAAAAACGCCGGTCCCATTTCTCTTCCAAGGGAATATTCGGCTGGTATAGCGCGACCTTCACCGGCTGTTCGCTAGCGGGTGCTACCCATTCAATGGGTGTCAGCATCAGCCCGCCGCCCCAAAGGGTAGCGAGCAGCCCGCTGTAGGTAAAAAGCGTTGCCGCTTGTCGACTCCGCCAGGCTAAAAATGCGCAGCTCGCGGTAAAGGCAACGATGAACGACAGGCCGAAAATACCAAATACAGGTGCCCAGCCAGCCAACCAGGTGTTCACATGAGCGTAGCCGAGGTACATCCAGGGGAAGCCGGTTAGTAACCAAGTTCGTGTCCATTCACCAAACACCCACAGAGCAGCGAAACCCAATAGCATGCCACCGGGAAGCGGTCGAACGACGCGCACGTAGAGCCAGGCCTGAGCGGCATGAAGTAGAGCGAGGCCCGCACAAAATAAAAAGGTAAGTAGGGCCGCCAAGGGGACGCTGGCGTGACCGTATACATGAATGCTGACATACACCCAAGAACAGCCGCTACCAAACATCCCCAGGCCAAAAAGCCAGCCGCGCCATAGCGCTTGCGAGGTGTTGCATCCGGCGAGGAGATAAGCGAGTAGCGCGCAACCGAGAATCGCTGTAGGCCAAAGATTAAATGGGGCGAGCGAGAGCGTGATCGACATGCCACCCAAAGGGGCAAACAGGGCAACCTGCCACCCTGGCAGTTTGTGTCGCTCGCCTGCCGACGGCTCAGCCATTTAGGGCTTTGGTCCTAACAAAAGCTGCGGCTTCGCTAGTGGCAAGGTTGCTGCTGAGAATGACTAGTTCGAGAGATTACTGGGCGGGCGAAGGCGAAGGCTGTGAATTTTGCGCTGATCGGCGTTGATCACCTTAAACTCAAAGCCTTCGATTCGAGTCACTTCATTGCGGGTGGGCATATGCCCAAAAGCGTGCATTACCACCCCGCCAATCGTGTCGAATTCGTCGTCACTAATATCGACTTCGAAGTATTCATTAAAGTCATCGATTGGCGTGAGCGCCTTGATGAAGTAGTCATCGTCGGCAATACGGCGGATGTACTGATCCTCCGCCTCATCGGTCTCATCTTCTATCTCACCGACAATCTCTTCGAGCACGTCTTCAATAGTGACGAGTCCCGCCACGCCCCCATACTCATCAATGACGATTGCCATGTGGTTGCGGTTCTCACGAAATTCGCGCAGCAACACGTTCAGGCGCTTGCTTTCGGGTACCACCACGCTCTGCCGAAGAAGGGTGCGCATATCAAAATCGGCTTTGTCGTCTCTGAGAATCTGCGGCAGTAGGTCTTTGGCAAGCAGCACGCCGAGCACGTCATCGGGGCTTTCCCCAATAACCGGATAGCGTGAGTGTTTGCTGCGAATAATCTCTGGAAGGATCTCCTCAAGCGTGCTGGACGCCTTAATACAGACCATTTGAGGCCTTGGAACCATGATGTCCCTTGCCTGCATGGCGCTGACTTCCATAGCCCCTTCGATGATGGAATGCGCGTCCTCATCAATAATGTCGTTATCTACGGCGAGTTTTAGGATACCTTGCAGTTCTTCCCGGCTATTCGGCTCGGAGGAGAACGCTTGGGCGATCCGGCCGAGAAAGGACTTTTCCTCTTGCCCGTTGCGGTCGTCGTTCATGCGCTACCTCCAACAGAGGCTCTGTCTTCAGCAATGGGGTCTAAGCTGTCTACTACCGAGTGATCCACTGTTGATTCCGCACGCGATTCACTATAAGGATTGGGCCACCCGAGCGCTCCTAAAGCCTCGATTTCGATGCGCTCCATTTGCTGTGCTTCCGTGTCGTTTTCGTGATCGAATCCGAGCAGGTGTAGAACGCCGTGAATCATCATGTGATCCCAGTGCGCCTGTGAGTGCTTCCCCTGCGCTTGCGCTTCCCGAATGACGACCGGCGCGCACACGGCGATATCACCCAGCAGCTCGCTGGATAACTCGTTTTGAATCGCTGGGTCGAGCTGTGCGGGAAAAGATAGTACGTTGGTCGGGTAGGCTTTGTTTCGATAGTGTTGATTGAGCGCCTGCATCTCCGCTTCATCGACAATACGCAGGCTAATTTCAGTCGGTTTCGGCTGCTCGCGACCCGCCATTCTTAAGGCCAGGGTCGCGGCGGCCTTGAAACTCTCATCGTCTGGAGATTCCTCTGCGGTTTCGCGCTGGACGTCTACGACTATCACTAACGTTTACTCTGATCGATGCTCGCCGCAGGATTTTCCTGGCTATCGTAGGCGGCCACGATACGCTGCACGAGTGGATGACGAACGACATCTTTATTTACGAACCAGCTGAAACTGATTCCACCTACATTTTCGAGAATGCTGGCGGCGTGGGTGAGACCTGATTGCATGCCTTTTGGAAGGTCGATTTGTGTGGCGTCGCCAGTAATCACTGCGGTCGAACCAAAACCGATACGGGTTAGAAACATTTTCATTTGTTCCCGTGTCGTGTTTTGTGCCTCATCGAGAATGATGTAGGAGTGATTGAGTGTACGTCCACGCATGAATGCTAGCGGTGCGACCTCTATTACATTGCGCTCGATGTATTTGTTGACCGTCTCAAAACCGAGCATTTCATACAGTGCGTCGTATAGCGGGCGGAGGTAGGGGTCAACTTTTTGGCTTAAGTCTCCCGGTAAGAAGCCAAGCTTCTCTCCTGCCTCGACCGCAGGACGGACCAGTAGGATTCTGCGAACTTTTTCTTCCAGAAGCGCTTCGACGGCACAGGCGACGGCAAGGTAGGTCTTTCCCGTACCCGCAGGACCTATACCAAAATTAATATCGCAGTTTTGGATACTACGCACATAAGCTTGCTGATTTCGCCCGCGGGGTTTGATCGAACCGCGCTTTGTTCGAATAACCTGAATCGACTCGATCGTGCCCGCGGCGCCAGCGCCGAGACTGTCATCAGTATTCTCGCTAAGACTTTCAAGTCCCGACTGCTGCAGCTGCAGATGCAAAGATTCGGGCGTCAGCGTGACCCCCTGGCAAATCTCCGCGTAGAGATGTTCTAGCAGTGACACGCAAGCCTGCTGCGATTCCTGTTCCCCGGAGACAAAAAATCGATTGCCACGAGCATTAATACGCACATCAATGCGTTCTTCTATCTGGCGCAGATGCGCGTCGAACTGACCGCAGAGAGTGGCTAAGTGTTTTGCGTCGTCGGGCTCGAGCGTGAGCATCATCGGCTCACGGCTGGTACTGGGAGGTTCGGTGGTCAATGTGTGTGGTTCGGCGTCCGCCGTGTATTAACTCGAAGGGCTATTTACACGAAGGATAGTCGTGAATACGCGCCAGTCAACCCACTGTGCCCGGGATCATTTCGCCGCGCAGAGAATTCGTCAAAGCCTGGCCAATTTTGACATCGACGAAATGGCCGATTAGCCCGTGGTCAGCGGTACTGAAATTCACGACTCGATTGTTCTCCGTGCGACCTTGGAGTTGCCCTGGATCCTTCTTGGACGGGCCTGTCACCAAAATACGCTCCGTCTTACCAACCATCCGCCGACTGATTTCCTGCGCATGTTGATTGATGCGCGCCTGCAAGATGTGCAAGCGCGCCTTTTTCGTTTCTTCATCCGTTTCGTCGACTAAGTCTGCTGCGGGAGTACCCGGTCTTGCGCTGTAGACAAAGCTAAACGAGGTATCAAAACCAACGTCTTCTATCAGCTTCATGGTCGCGGCAAAGTCCTTCTCTGTTTCACCAGGGAAGCCGACGATAAAATCCGATGACATACTCAGATTGGGTCTTATCTTGCGCAACTTACGAATTTTTGACTTGTACTCGATGGCCGTATGCCCTCGCTTCATAGCGGCAAGTATTCGATCTGAGCCGGCCTGCACGGGCAGATGTAGGTGGTCTACGAGCTCCGGAATAGCTGCGTAGGCGTTAATCAGCGCATCGGAGAATTCAAGAGGATGGGAAGTGGTAAAGCGTATACGATCGATGCCATCAACGGCCGCGACGTGGTGAAGGAGTTCAGCAAAGTTGGCGATACCACCCGTGTGGGTCGCGCCGCGATAACCATTGACGTTTTGGCCCAGGAGATTGATCTCGCGAACTCCCTGTTCTGCAAGCGTTACTACCTCGTAAAGCACGTCATCTAGGGGGCGCGAAACTTCGTCGCCTCGCGTGTAAGGAACCACGCAAAATGTGCAGTACTTGCTACAGCCCTCCATCACGGAAACGAAGGCACTCGCTCCGTCTACCTCTGGGTCTGGTAAGCGATCGAATTTTTCTATTTCGGGGAAACTGATATCGACAACGATGCTGCCGCTATCGGTTCGTTCTTCTATCATCTCCGGAAGTCGGTGTAGCGTCTGCGGACCGAAAACAAGATCCACAAAGGGCGCGCGCTTTCCGATTTCAGCGCCTTCTTGGCTAGCGACACAGCCGCCGACACCAATAATTAAGTCCGGGTTCTTGCTCTTTAGGGGCTTCCAGCGTCCGAGTTGGTGAAACACTTTTTCCTGCGCTTTTTCACGAATGGAGCAGGTGTTCAGCAAGATCACGTCCGCTTCATCTTCGTTTTGCGTTGGCACCATGCCATGACTGTCCACGAGAAGATCCTGCATGCGCGCAGAGTCGTACTCGTTCATCTGACAACCGTGGGTTTTTACGAAGACTTTTTTAACTGCGTTGTTCAAGGTAATCGCTCTGTCTGCTGCCATCCTGTCCGTGTGCCTAACACGCGGGCTCGACGTTAGAATGTCGATTTATTCCGCCCGTTTATTTTCGCACAGGGTGATCGCGTTCCGGGAGTGCTTGTACGATTTTTTACCGCTACTAGTTTACGCGCCGTTGTGCCGCTAGACTCGACGGCTACGAGGCTTTGCTATGCCTTGATTATACTCTCTTGAGGCCCCATCTTAACTGAGGCCCCACCTCGTCGTTTGAAGCCGAACGAACAGAGCAACCAGCAGCAAGCTTGCGATCAGCACGAATAAGCTACGAAGACAGAGCATATGGCATCTAATCCAGTCTATAAGGTCATTTTTCAAAACGGCAACCAGGTCGTAGAGCTTTTTGCTCGGCAGATATACCAAAGCGATATGTGGGGTTTTATCGAAGTCGAAGAGTTCGTGTTCGGTGAGCGTTCTGCGATTTTGGTCGACCCGGGTGAGGAAAAGCTCAAAAATGAATTTAATGATGTAAAGCGTAGCTACATCCCCCTCCAGTCGGTGATTCGTATCGACGAGGTAGCAAAAGAAGGTGTTGGCAAGATCTCAGAGGCTAAAACGAGTGAAGCGGGTAACGTGGCGCCTTTCCCGATGCCGAGTGCCCCGGCCAAACCACGAGGCGGCGACGAGTAAATATTTCGCTCGATCCTAGCGACGGCTAGGTTCGGTCTTGTATCGCTCCCGTAGAGGCGTGTCGTGGCTCTGTCCGATCTCTACCGTGTTTCACTCCGTACTCCCTTGGTAGCTAGCTAAGGCCGAAGTCCTCGCCAACCGATGACCGTGCATGCGCATTCATAGGTCGCCGCGGTTTCATGGGGCGTTGAATTCAGTGCGGTAGCCCCCACCTCTTGTTGCGCAGGCAAGGAATGTTCAATGAGCGACCAACAAAACGATACAGATCTACCGGACCAAGCTAACGGAGACGACGGTGCGATTGGAGCGGAGGGTTCCGCTGCGGAAAAGCTCGGCGCCACGCCCGCGGTCGCCGACGATGTTCTGCCGGACTCACTGTATCTGATACCGGTGCCGCAGCGGCCGTTCTTCCCCGGACAGGTGCAACCAGTTGCAATGAATCTGGAGGAATGGGGAGGGACGCTAAAAGCGGTTACTGAGCAAGCCAACGGACTCGTTGGCTTGGCTTATGTGAATCAAAAGCAGCATGCGGGAGAGGAGCCGCAGCCGAGACATTTTCCCGACATTGGCTGCGTCGTACGACTTCACAAACCGCCGATGGTCGCCGACAGCCCGCACCAGTTTCTCGCTCAGGGTATTCGCCGCTTTCGCATCGTTCGTTGGCTCAACGACAAGCCACCCTATCGCGTACAGGTGGAGTATCCGCGTAGTCAGGGCGATCGTGATAGCGACGATATTAAGGCCTACACCATGGCCGTGCTCCAAGCAGTGAAAGAACTACTCCCGCTGAATCCGCTCTACAGTGAAGAGATTCGTCACTACATCGCAAACTTTAACCCGAACCAGCCAAGTCTCCTCGCGGACTTCTCCGCAGCGCTGACCACCGCGAAAGGTGAACAGCTGCAAGAAATTCTCGACACGCTACCGCTGCAATCGCGTATGCAAAAGGTTCTCGCTCTACTGGGCAAGGAACGCGAGGTCGCTGAGCTTCGCGGCAAGATAACCGAGCAGGTCAATGAGAAAGTCACGGACCAGCAGCGCGAATTTTTCCTGCGCGAGCAGATGAAAGTAATCCAGAAAGAGCTTGGTATCTCAAAGGACGATCGGACCTCTGATGCGGAGCGCTTTCGCGCTCGTCTAGAAGGTCTGAATCTGCCCCAACAGGCTAGCGAAAGAATTGAAGACGAATTGGAAAAACTCGCAGTCCTTGAACCCGGGTCTCCGGAGTATGGAGTTACCCGCAACTATCTAGACTGGGCCACGCAGGTGCCTTGGGGCGTGCACTCAAAAGACAATCTTAGCCTGCGTCACGCCAGTCGAGTCCTTAACCGAGATCACGATGGTCTGGATGACGTAAAAGATCGGATCCTGGAGTTTTTAGCGGTTGGTAGTTTCAAAGGGGAAATAGCGGGATCGATACTGCTGTTAGTAGGTCCCCCTGGCGTTGGTAAAACAAGCATCGGCAAGTCGGGTGCATCGGCGCTTGGTCGACAATTCTACCGCTTCAGCCTCGGA
>JBCCQO010000043.1:0-13308 GCA_039024595.1 Pseudomonadota bacterium
GGTTTCTACATTATTGATGCAGTCACCGGTGCGTTGATTTGGTCTGGTGGAGCTACTGGTGCACAGGCTTGGACAACCGATTTTGCCGGCATGGACTATTCCTTCCCGGACTCGGTTGGCGCGGTTGATATTAATCTCGACGGCTTGGCAGACATGTGGTTTGCTGCCGACACCGGGGGTCAGCTATGGCGTTTTGATATACGAAACGGCCAAACGCTTGAAAACCTGGTGACCGGCGGTGTTATTGCGGATCTGGGCGTTGCGAGTGGAAGCAACGAAGAGGCACAGAACCGCCGCTTCTTCGCGACGCCGAGCGTGGCGCTGCAACGTGACCCAGAAGATGGCAGTCCACAAATGGCGGTAATTCTTGGTTCCGGTTTCAGGCCGTCGCCACTGTCTACGATCGCAACAAACAGGCTCTATTCGATTCGCCAAGAGGATGTTTTCTCGCCGCCTGGGACCTACACCTCCGTCGAGGAATCACAGCTTTTCGATGTGACCGGCACCGCATCGGATACGCCACTAGAAGCGGCCGATGTGGACGCGTTCAATTCCAGTGCGGGATGGTTCTATACGCTCCCTCAGGTCGGTGAGAAGGCCTTCACGACGCCTTTGGTCCTGAACAACGAAATAATAATCACCACATACACACCTGGTGGTACCAATACCGCTGCGTGTCAACCGACGGCCGGTGCCTCTCGGGTTTACGGTTTCGACTTGACCGCCGGTGCGCTGGTGTTCCAACAGGATCTAAGTACCGTGGGCCTACCCCCAGAGCCAACGATTAATTTTATTGACGGCACCGCTAGTACGGGCAACCCTCCGCCGGGCAGCGATCCTGGCGACGACCAAGATGCTGGAGGCGTCTGCCCCAGCGGTACGGAAGTCGTCGAGTTTGCCGGTATCGAGAGAATTTCTGACGATACTTGGTGTAATACTAGTCAGAAGACTTACTGGTCGAAGGAGCGATAGAGAGATGGTCACTAGATGCGCTCGAGCAGGGCGACGAGAGCAGTCGGGCTTCACCTTGATGGAGTTAATGATTGTAGTAGTGATAGTGGCGGTGTTAGCGGCTATTGGCCTGCCCAGCTATCAAAACTCTGTGGTTCGGGCGACTAGAACAGACACTCAATCAGCGCTGATTGGTTTTGCACAGGCGATGGAGAAACACTTCAATCAGAACTACACCTATCTTGGAGCCGGTGCAGGTGGAAACAACACTGGGGCGCCGGACGGAACGGTGTTTCCAAATCAGGCACCGATAGAGGGCCAGGCCTTTTATGACCTCACGATAGTTGCCTCCGACGACAACGGTTTTCAACTACGCGCTACGCCCATTGCGGGCTCGAGGCAAGACGGTGATGGAATTTTAGAACTCGACTCCTTAGGACGGCGAGGCTGGGACCGCGACGGCGACGGGACTATCGCCAATACTGAGCTCAATTGGGACCGTTGATTCACGGCTAAACCGAGATTTTTTGGAGGCAGACAATGCGCTTTTTACAGTCCAGCTTACAGTACATTTTGTTACTTACCGGTTTGGCCGGTTTTTCTCTAGGAGCTGTATCCCAGCCGGTTACGCCACCGGAACCTAGCACCGCGATATCGATAGAAGAAGCGCTAAAGAGGGTCGGCGAGGACCGTCAAAACCTAACGATCGACCAGGTACCAAGCGCTGTGATGACTGTGGCCCGTGGTGTTGCGCCTGATGTGTTTTTTAATGATGCCATGAGCTACATCCAGAACGATTTTCGCGTTTACCGCGTCTCCGGCAGACTGTTCCGTGAGCAGTGGCATGTACACGTACGCGAAGACGGCAAGGTCTTACGCACCGAATCGGATGTTAGAAGCGACTAAGCTATGTAACCGCTAACCCATTGGCTGCTCATCCCAGTGGTTTCTGAGCTTCATGACTTCTAACCAGGCCTGCGCGCTTTGTCATGACCGTAGTTGACAGTCTCTTCATAGAGCAAGCTGTCAGCGCCTTCTGACAACGCTGTCTTCAGCACCGCAAGTTCCGTCCTGTACGATCCTCACGAATTCCGTCACCGGTACTGTCTCCAGGCATATAAGATCTACCTGAGTGGCTCATAACAAGAGCTTTCGCCTGCCGCGCATCATGGGAGTTTGGACAGTAATACAAAGTACCGTTTTGCCAAGTTCCGCCGTGTGCCTCAAAACGCAGGTAACGCCTCGCTAGCGATGCTCGCCAGGATAACTCTGCACCGATCAAAGCCCACCTCATCTCCCTTAATACTTCCTCATTATTCGACGGCTTACCGTCACTATTGCTGTCGTCGAAGACTGTGATGATGTGATCAGAACCCCAGTTTCTTGTGCAGTTTCCTGCGCTATCAACGCCGCAAACTGTGATGGGTCGGCCCCTCAGGATCGCTTCCTGCCTCGCTAAAGAGAGCAGACTTGCTAGCCCCTGCATGGCAGCGTGGCTGCGCACGCGCTCCTGTAGCTTTTCCATCGCAGGACCGCCCAGCCCGAGAGCGATCGCCAGTATGGATAACACTAGGAGAAGTTCTATAAGGGTAAATCCGCTTGCTGCGGGACTTGGCTCACCGCTTATGGGAAAGCTGCAGCTCCGCGTTTTCGAAATGTCCCAGTGTTCTAAATGAGCTAACCGATGCATGAAACGACGCAAGTGACTTCAAGGCAGCAAGCGTCTCAGTTTCGCGTTGCATGGGCGAGATCAGTAGCGGCCGTGTCTAATCTTCAAGTGACAGCTTTTTCATTCGGTAGCGCAGGCTCCGGAAGCTAATACCAAGCGCCTGGGCAGTTTCTGTTCTGTTCCATCTGTGCGCGTCTAAAGCCTCACTCAGCGCGTGCCGTTCTATATCGGCCAGATAGCTATCCAGGTTTCCAGCAACCTCGTCTAGAACGTTCGCTGCCGTTCCCTCGAGTGCCCGATCCTTACTTGGACTCGCGATACTTCCGATCTGCAGGTCTGAAGCGGAGATTTGATCGCCGTCGCAAAGCGCTGTCGCTCGCTCCAACATATTTTCAAGTTCCCTAACATTGCCGGGAAACTCGTAGCTAGCTAAGGTCTCAAGAGCGTCGGCCGCGATCGTGGGTGAGCTTAATTGATTTGTCTGGGCGATCCGCTGCAGCAAGGCCGCAGCGAGCTCCGGTATGTCTCCCTTGCGCTCTCGAAGGCTAGGTACCTGTAATTCAATCACGTTAATTCGAAAAAAAAGGTCTTCCCTAAAGCGCCCGGCTTTAACTTCTTGCGCGAGCGGTTTGTGGGTCGCCGAGAGTAAACGCACATCCGTCGTAACTTCCTCATTGGCACCCACGGGGCGGACACGCTTTTCCTGAATAGCCCGCAGAAGTTTCACTTGCATCGCTAAAGGTAAGTCCGCAACTTCGTCCAGAAACAACGTTCCTCCTTCGGCTGCTTGAAAGAGACCGAGCTTGTCTCGAGAAGCGCCAGTGAAACTACCTTTTAAGTGCCCAAATAGCTCACTCTCGATTAACTCCGCGGGTATCGCACCACAGTTCACAGCGACAAAGGGGCCAGCGGCGCGCGGACCCTGGCCATGCACGCTGCGTGCTACCACTTCTTTACCGCTTCCCGATTCGCCGCAGATATGAACCGGGGCCTGGCTGCGGGCGACTTTAGCCACTTGTGAGCGCAACTTCAGCATGGCTTCGGTTGCACCAATAAGCTCATCATTGCGCTGTTCTGAACTCTGAATTTGTTCCAGTTCTAGCGCCGCACTGACTAGGCTGCGAAGTTTCTCCAAGGCCACCGGCTTACTAATGAAATCGAAAGCACCCGCCTTGAGTGCGCGGATGGCGCTGTCGACATTACCGTGGGCGGTGATCATCGCTACCGGAACTTGCGGGAACTCACGCTGCATCAGTTCAATCAGCTCAATCCCGTCTCCGTCCGGAAGGCGCATGTCCGTCAAACAGAGTTGGTAAGCATCGGCCCCGCGCAGTAAATCTCGGGCTTCGGTAAGATTGGCTGCGCTCGTGGTGTCCAGACCCATTCGGCCCAGCGTGATTTCCAGCAGCTCGCGAATATCCGGCTCGTCGTCGACCACCAGAACTCGATTTGATGCCTTTGCGCTGCTCACTTAGGGCTCCTGCATTTCTACGGTGATTTGGAATCGACTCCTACCTTCGCTTGTTGGTGCGTAGGCGATTCGTGCTTGATTCAACTCGCAGAGTTCTCGGCATAGGTACAGCCCGAGCCCGCTGCCGTGATCGCTCTTGGTGAAGAAGGGCTCGAAAAGACGCCCAACATCACCAGATGCTACACCTTGTCCATCATCGTAAACGTCAATAACGCATTGCTGCTGCCTACGGTCCACGCGAACGCGAACTTCCGCTCTCCCTTCTCCCGTCGCATCTTTACTGTGCCGCATAGCATTGTCTAGCAAGTTGCCCATTACGCGCTGAAGATGCTCTGGATCAAAGCGAATGATCGCTTGCGGATCGAGATACTCTAGAAATAGAGCGCCTGGATGCTCTCGCGTTTCGATGTACAGCTGTCGATATTCTAGCAACCAATCAGCCATCACTAATCGTTCTGGAGCCGGCGGCTCTCGGCGGGAGATCTGAAGGACGCTTTCGACTATTTCGTTCACACGCTGACTGTTGGTGAGCACCATGTCGATCATGCGTTTGTCGCCCGAGCCAAGCGTTTCAGACTCCTGCAGCAGTTGGGTAGCATGGCTAATTGCCCCAAGCGGATTTCGGATTTCGTGCGCGATGCTACCGGCCAATCGACCCAGGGAGCTAAGTTTCAACGACTGCGCATAGGCGGCAACGGGTCGATAGTCTTCGATAAACCCCAGCAATTGGTTGTTTTCTCCCGCTTCTAGCACTGAAAAGCGGACGACGATTTCAGCTCCCTCCGCTCGAGCTTGAAAGGGCGTATCGTCTTGGCGTGCGGTTGTTCGAAAACCACGCAATCGCCGCGCAAGTTCGTCGCTGTAGTCTTCTATCGCTCTGCCTTGTTCGAGGATAACCGGTCTGGTGGGATCAA
The DNA here is from genome assembly GCA_039024595.1 of Pseudomonadota bacterium. Classification (GTDB taxonomy): domain Bacteria; phylum Pseudomonadota; class Gammaproteobacteria; order Pseudomonadales; family Halieaceae; genus Congregibacter. Next base: position 5,006 of record JBCCQO010000043.1, read on the forward strand.
GGAGCTTTCCTGCGGCTGCGTTCATCACGCGCGCCCGATTGTCACCGTCTATCAGCAAAATACCGGTTTGCATATTTTGTACGATCTGCTCATTCAAACGCTGGAGGCGATACAGATCGGTCGAGCGCTCGGTCGCGATTGCTTCCGCCCGGCCCAAGCGGAGCGCAATCAGTTGCATAATTCCCGAGACGACGAATATCAAGATACCGAGAAGACCTGCGGGTAAAAGCTCTTGTATGGTCTGGTTGCTTGTCGACACCAGTCGTAGGGTGTCGCCTAACACGGCCAGTACGGCCAGAGCAGCAACCAAGGTTGCAATAGTACGATTCGTAATCAATACCGCACTGGACGCTGCAGTGATGGTAAGGAGCAAGGGCAACCCGCTGCTCATCCCTCCGGACGCGCCCCCAAGCAGAGTGATGAAAAAGATATCAACAGAGAACAGTAATACTAACTGCGTGGTTGAACTCTGGATGGTTTGTGCAATCGGTGTAAGTAAAACCGCGTTGGTAACCAGAAAGGCAATACTCATCAACGCATAAATCGTTGGACTTTCCGATCCCACCAGCTGCCGAGTAGCGGGAAGGCCGAGCAAAAGCAGAAAGACGAACGATAAAATAGCTCTATAGATCAGATAGATGCGAAAAAGCAGGAGATTTTGACCCCCAGCTGTCCCGGGTGCGTGCACGAGAATGGCTGGTTCGCTCACAGCGGCGTTGTTTTCTGCGGTAAACAAACTTCGAACAGATCTCCTAGTCAATGACCGTGCATTGCGATTGCTCCGCCTTATAATTCGCGTCCAGAGAGAAGCCGAGAGTCCCTCGGACGATAGTAGAGGCAACACATCTAATGCAGATATTAATGGCGCAGATTAACACTGTGGTCGGTGATTTTGAGGGAAATACTCAGCAAGTTATCGACGTGGTGAGCCGAGCGGTAGAAGCTCATGCACAGCCTGTCGTGGTGTTTCCTGAGCTCACTCTCTGCGGATACCCGCCGGAAGATCTGCTCCTGCGTCCTTCGCTCGCAACACGGGTTGAGCAAGCGATGGGTCGGTTACTTGCCGAGTTGCCTCCGAACGCCTGGGTGATTGTTGGATTTCCTCGTTCTGGCTCGATCGAGGGTAGGGATGCTTTGTTCAATAGCGCGGCGGTATTACACAACGGCTCGCAAGTGGCGTGCTACAACAAACAGTCCTTGCCCAACTATCAGGTGTTCGACGAGAAACGCTACTTTTATGAGGGTAAAGAGCCTTGTGTGTTCAATTGTGATGGCGTGCCTGTAGCGATCACCATTTGCGAAGATATTTGGGTCGAAGAGCCCGCCCGCGCCGCCGCAGCTGCCGGTGCTGAATTACTGCTAAATCTTAATGCGTCGCCGTACCACCAGGGAAAACAGCAAGAACGAATAGACGAACTCAAAAAACGCACAAAGGATACCGGCTTACCGATTGTCTATGTCAATCAGGTAGGAGGACAAGACGAGTTGGTCTTCGATGGTGGATCCTTGGCCCTCGATCGGGCGAACGGCGTAGTCGCCAGCGCCGAAAACTTCCAAGTGGCGGAAACCTGGGTGGAGTACCTGCCGGGTAGGCAGGCTTTTTACCCGGGACCAGTCGCTCACCTCCTCAGTGATCTGGAAGCCACTTGGAATGCACTGGTCCTTGGGGTCAGAGACTACGTCAACAAGAACGGTTTTCCTGGTGTTGTGCTTGGCTTGTCCGGAGGCGTGGATTCTGCGTTGACCTTGGCCATAGCAGTGGAAGCTCTCGGAGCAGACCGAGTTGAAGCTATCATGATGCCTTTCCGATTTACGTCTTCTATGAGCGTTGAAGACGCCGCCGAGCAGTGTCGTCTCCAAGATGTTCGCCACTCCGTGATTTCGATCGAGCCAATTTACGATGCCTTTATGCTCGCCCTCGCGGATGAGTTTGAAGGGTATCGAGCCGACACTACCGAGGAGAACCTGCAAGCTCGATGTAGGGGCGTTCTGCTGATGTCCGTCTCCAATAAGAAAGGTAGCCTAGTCCTAACCACAGGGAATAAAAGCGAGTTGGCGGTGGGTTATTCGACGCTCTACGGAGACATGGCAGGGGGCTTCGATGTGCTAAAAGACGTTCCCAAGACTTTAGTCTACGAGCTATGTCACTACCGAAACAGTTTGGGCGAGGCGATACCGGAGCGTGTCATCACTCGGCCCCCATCCGCTGAGCTCGCGCCCGATCAAAAGGACGAGGACAGTCTTCCCCCTTACGAAGTTTTAGATCGTATCTTGGAGCTTTATGTGGAGCGAGACTACAGCGCCGAGGCCATTGTTGCAGAAGGTATTGATCGCGAGCACGTCGAGCGTGCAGTGCGTCTTGTTGACCTAAACGAGTACAAGCGCAGGCAGGCACCCATTGGCGTGCGAATCAGTCAGCGTGCCTTTGGCAGAGATCGGAGATATCCAATCACCTCAAGCTGGCGTATGGGCGACTAAACCCACGTGCATCCACTCACCGATCGCGGCTATCGAACTGTGGCGGCTTGGGTGGGTCTAGAAGCCCGAAGCTGGCCTTGTTCACTAACGATCTTTGGAGGCCGTCCTCCGTATAGACCGAATCAAACTCGCCATCTTTATCGAGAGAGGGGTGGTCTGGATAGTTGAGCTTGAGTGTTTCAATCGCGTTGTCGGCCAAATCATTCATACCGAGGAATAGGTATCCCTGGGCCATTACCGCGAGTCCGTCCCCGACCGCCGGCGTCCGCTGGAAATTCTCCACCACATAGCGGCCCCGATTAGCTGCTGCTAAATAAGCGCCCCTTCGAAAATAGTAGTTTGCGACGTGAATCTCATGGCGCGCGAGTAGGTTACGCAGATAAATCATTCTTGAACGCGCATCGGGTGCATAGGGGCTATCGGGAAAGCGCGAAACAAGTTGGGAAAACTCCGCAAACGCTTCCTTCGCGTAGCCGGTATCTCTTTTCGTGTCATCCGTTGGCGTGAAGCGCGACAGAAAGTCCTGGCTCGAATTAGCGGTTGCAAGCCCCTTCATATAATAGGCGTAGTCCACATTAGGGTGCTGTGGATGCAAACGGATGAAGCGCTCCGCGGCTTCGATAGCTGCTTCTGTCTCAAAGCCGCCATAGTGCGCATAAATAAGTTCTAGCTGTGCCTGCTCCGCATAGCGGCCGAAAGGAAAACGCGATTCAAGCGCCTGTAAAGCGCGAATAGCTAAATCGAAATTTCGGGCATTCAGATAGCGTTGGGCCTGATCGTAGATTTGCTGCTCTCCACTGTCCGCAGTGAAATCTGCGTTTTCGTCGTTACCGGCGCAAGCACCCAGTAGAAGAACGAAAACTGCGCTCACTAAGCAAGATACAGTTCGCGCAAAACGCATGCCGTTGACAGGAAAAACACGAAAAGGACGAAGGCGCGAGCCTTGACCAAGTATACGTCGACCTGGCGCTTCGGGAGCGCTGTCGGGAGATTTGTCTATAGAGCCATAGACCATCTGGTTGTTACCGGCTTGTCCGTGGACGGTTCGCAATAAAGTGATCAATTCTTGCCTTGCCTATCGTGCTAGCTAGAAGGGGCATTTAGCGTGCATGCTATTATCGTGTTTTCAGAGCGGCGCTATTTAATCACAGCGGCCGCAGTGCATAAACCAAATCGCAATGAGTGCCACGCGATGATTTGTCGCAGTTTTTGGCAGCGCGCACCATCGCTTAGCTGTCACTACAACCCCAGCGAAAGGGGTCAAGTCCTTGCCCAAAGATAACGCCACGAGCAACCGCATAGAACCAACCAGTCGCATAGAACCACCCAGTCGCATAGAAAAGAGTGCCCTGGTAGGTGAGGCTGTTCATGGCCAAAGATTAGATCGTGCCGCAGCGAGCTTGTTCCCGGAGTTTTCGCGAGCCCGGCTACAGTCTTGGATAAAAGACGGTAGTCTTACTCTTTCCGAACGCATTGCTCGCGCCAAGGATGCGGTAGTTCTTGGGGACGAATTACGCTTAAGCGCTGTCCTGGAGAGTAAAACTAGCTGGCAGGCTCAGGATATTCCTCTTGAGATACTCTTCGAAGACGAACATCTCCTGGTGGTGAACAAGCCTTCAAATTTAGTAGTGCACCCGGGGGCCGGAAACCCGAAGGACACTCTAGTGAACGCGCTCTTGGCTCATCGGAAGGGTCTATCGACGCTCCCAAGAGGAGGTATCGTCCATAGATTGGACAAAGACACCACCGGATTGTTGGTTGTCGCTGCCAGCAGTCTCGCTCAAAAGTCTCTGGTCGAACAGCTGCAAACGAAGCAGGTGACCCGAGAATACCTCGCGGTCGTCCGCGGCGAGCCAACAGGGTCAGGAAGAGTCGAGGCGGCGATCGGGCGTCATCCACGGCAGCGCACGAAGATGGCCGTACTAGAACACGGAGGCAAAGAGGCGGTTACCCATTATCGACTCAGTCGGCGCTTGTACGGTCACGCACTTCTCTCAGTCAGTCTAGAAACCGGGAGAACACATCAAATTCGAGTACACATGGCTCACAGAGGTTATCCCTTAGTGGGCGATCCCGTATACGGGGGGCGATTACGTATCCCTGCGGGCATGAGCGATGGAGCCACAACACTTTTGCGGGGTTTCAAGCGACAGGCACTCCACGCGCGCGTCCTGCGCTTTCAACACCCCGCCAGTGCTCGAATACTCGAGTTTGAAGCGCCGGTTCCGGCGGATTTACATTCACTGATCGAAGCACTTGCAGAAACACCGGAAGTCGTCTGAGCAAAATTTCTGCAGCGGAGTTCGGGTAGTACATTCATGCGCAGCTTTTTACTACATCGGACACCCAGTAACTGGCCCTCTAACATCGAACTGGTGTCGACCAGTCGGCAAGGCGGTGCCAGCGGGCATCCGTACCAGTCGCTCAATCTTGCGCATCACGTAGCAGATGATCCCAAGGTTGTGGATCGAAACCGGCATACTCTTGAACAAGCGCTCGAGCGGCGCACCAGCATCTTTTGGTTGCGACAGATTCATGGCGACTCGATAATCGAGGTGAAGAGCACCGTTCCTCATGCAGCTAACGATCAATCACCGATCGGGGATGCGTGTTGGACGGAACAGGACGGAGTCGCCTGCGCGATCATGACGGCAGATTGTCTCCCCGTACTTCTCACCAATTCTGCAGGCACGCTGGTAGCCGGCGTCCACGCAGGTTGGCGAGGCATGGCTGCGGGCATTTTAGAGAAAACGGTATCGGTATTGCCCGAAGCACCGTCAGAACTCTTAGCCTGGCTCGGCCCCTGCATTGGTTTTGATGCCTATGAAGTCAGCAGGGAGGTTGCCGAGCAGGTGTTAGAAGGCGTGGCTGAGTCCAGGCAGGTCAGCAAAGCAAGTTATCGCGATGGACATGTCTTCCTTGACTTAGCCGCGATCGCCGCTCAGCGACTCAGGCAAATCGGCGTGCGAAAGCTTGCCTCCGTAGACAGGTGTACCTACTCCCATCCAAGCCATTATTTTTCTCACCGTCGCGATGGCACTACGGGGAGGAACGTCAGCCTGATCTACAAGCGTTTTAAAGCTGCTTGAAATTCACTAAAAAGCCACCATATTCAGAGTGTTAGCAGGGTATTAGGGTAGCTTCTTTGCTACCCCACGGAGGTGCGAACGCGATGAGAATGGACAAACTGACACACCAGTTGCAGAACGCCTTGGCCGATGCGCAATCGTTGGCCTTGGGCAAGGACAACAATCAAATCGATTCGACGCACCTACTACAGGCCTTGTTGAACCAACAAGGTGGTTCGAGTCGACCGCTGCTGCAGCGGGCTGGGTCAAACTTGGATGTACTGCAGCAGGAACTGAGACGCCTTCTTGATCAGCTGCCAGTGGTGGCGGAAGCGACCGGTGAAGTCTCCGTATCAGCAGATTTAAACCGTGTGCTAAACCTTAGTGACAGAAAGGCACAGAAGAACGGCGACAGTTTTCTTTCCAGCGAGCTGGTTTTGCAGGCGCTCTTGGAAACCGGGGGCCCGGTAGCTAAGGCACTCACCGTCAGTGGCGTAACCCCACAGGCGCTTGAGGCAGCCGTGCAAGCGGTACGTGGTGGTGATGGTGTCAACACTGCGGACGCGGAGGAGTCTCGTCAGGCGCTAGAGCGCTATACGATTGATCTCACCGAGCGCGCGCGTGACGGCAAATTAGATCCCGTGATTGGTAGGGATGATGAGATAAGGCGAACCGTGCAGGTCTTGCAGCGTCGCACGAAGAATAATCCCGTTTTGATTGGTGAGCCCGGCGTAGGAAAAACTGCGATCGTAGAAGGTCTAGCGCAACGCGTGATCAACGGCGAAGTTCCAGAAGGCTTACGCGACAAGAGAATTCTATCGCTGGATCTCGGCGCCTTACTCGCCGGGGCTAAGTTTCGTGGTGAATTTGAGGAGCGACTCAAAGCCGTATTGAACGAGCTCTCCAAGGAGGAAGGTCGCGTCATACTGTTCATTGACGAAATTCATACCATGGTGGGCGCGGGCAAGGCTGAAGGATCGATGGATGCAGGCAATATGCTCAAGCCCGCCTTGGCGCGAGGAGAGTTGCATTGTGTTGGCGCAACCACGCTCGATGAATATCGTCAGCATGTTGAGAAGGACGCGGCTCTAGAACGTCGATTCCAAAAAGTCCTGGTCAGTGAACCCAGCGAAGAAGACACGATTGCGATTCTGCGGGGCCTAAAAGAACGCTACGAAGTGCATCATGGCGTTGATATCACCGACAGTGCAATTATCGCCGCGGCTCGACTGTCGCAGCGTTACATCACTGATCGCCAGCTTCCCGACAAGGCGATTGATTTGATCGACGAGGCTGCCAGTCGCATTCGGATGGAGATCGATTCAAAACCGGAAGCGATGGACAAGCTGGACCGACGCTTGATACAGCTCAAAATTGAGCGAGAAGCGGTAAAGAAGGACAGCGACGACGCGGCGACTAAGCAACTGGCTTTGCTGAACGAGCAGATCAATGAGGTCGAAAAAGAGTATGCGGATTTAGAAGAAATTTGGACTGCAGAGAAGGCTACGTTGCAGGGGGCCGCTGAGATAAAGAGCAAAATAGAACAGCTGAAACTTGAACTGGAGGCAGCGAGACGGGCCGGCGACTTAACTCGCATGTCCGAACTTCAGTACGGGCAGCTACCAGAACTGGAAAAACAGCTTGGACAGGCTCATGCGGCTGAGTCGGCAGAGCGTACCCTGCTTAAAAATAAGGTTACTGATGAAGAGGTTGCCGAAATCGTTTCTCGGTGGACCGGTATACCAATCGCAAAAATGCTCGAAGGAGACCGGGAAAAACTTCTGCGTATGGAGGACGCGATTCAGCAGCGGGTGATAGGACAGCTGGAGGCGGTAGCCGCCGTATCGAATGCGGTTCGGCGCTCGCGTGCTGGTTTGGCGGATCCAAATCGCCCGAATGGATCCTTTCTCTTCCTTGGGCCTACGGGTGTTGGGAAGACGGAGCTCTGCAAAGCTCTGGCAGAGTTTTTGTTCGACAGCGAGCAGGCGATGGTTCGGATCGACATGTCTGAGTTCATGGAAAAGCACTCGGTTGCACGCTTGATTGGTGCACCACCGGGTTATGTGGGCTACGAAGAGGGTGGCTATCTGACGGAGGCCGTTCGTCGTCGACCGTATTCGCTCTTGCTGCTCGACGAAGTGGAAAAAGCGCACCCGGATGTTTTCAATATTCTCCTGCAGGTATTGGAGGACGGCCGCCTGACCGATGGACAAGGCCGTACGGTAGATTTTCGAAATACCGTGATCGTGATGACCTCAAACCTGGGCTCAGACTTGATTCAGGAGCTTGCGGGTGCCGATGACTATGAAGGGATGAAGGCCGCAGTGATGGCCGTCGTCGGTCAGCACTTTCGGCCTGAGTTCATCAATCGGGTAGACGAATCAGTTGTGTTTCATCCGCTTGCGCAAGAACAAATTCGAGCGATTGCTGGGATTCAGTTGCAAGGGCTTCGTGCGCGTCTATTAGAGAAGGAGTTAGATTTAGAAGTGTCTGACGCGTTCTTAGATCAACTCGTGGAGGTTGGCTTCGATCCGGTATACGGTGCGCGTCCCCTCAAGCGGGCGATTCAGCAGCAGCTTGAAAACCCCTTGGCGCAAAAGCTACTCGCAGGTGATTTTTTACCTGGTCAAAAGATTACCGCTGGGATTGCAAACGATCTGGCTGTGTTCTCTGCCGAGATGAGCAATGCCGCATAGCTTAGTCGTCAGTCACACGCTCACTCAGTCAACACTCAGAGTCGCACTCAGTCGATGAACA
>JBCCQO010000044.1:0-13248 GCA_039024595.1 Pseudomonadota bacterium
CGCTGTAGACCGTAGATAGTGTCGTAAACGAGCCCCCAGATTCCGTCACTCTCCGGTGGCGCCAACTCTGGATTTTCCAGCCAGCGTCTCATGCGCCAAAGCTGCCATAGCCAACTGGCTGCGACCGTAGCAAGCCCTAAGGTCAGGACTTCAAGAACGTAGCCCGAGAGCCAACCGATCGCCGCGGATACAGCGAGAATCAGGAGCAGCTTACGAAGCTCCGCCCGCCAGCTGCCCGCGAGATTCACCCGGCGTTAACCCCCCTCGAAGAAAAACGATAGCCGGTACCGCGAACAGTCTGAATCAGACCACTATAGTCCTTCAAACCGCTTTGCAGTGCTTTGCGCAGCCGTCGAATATGAACATCCACGGTGCGCTCTTCGACATAAACGTTGGCACCCCAGACCTGATCCAGGAGTTGATTTCGGCTGTACGCACGCTCTGGGTGAGACATAAAGAACTGGAGGAGATTAAACTCGGTCGGCCCCATATCCAGCGGATTGTCGTCAAGAAACACCCGCCGACTCTTGCCATCGAGGACGAGTTCGGAGACCTGCATTCGATCAGCTCCCTCTCCCACGCCGGATCGGCGCAGGAGGGCTTTTATGCGAGCGATCAGCTCGCGGGGTGCAAAAGGCTTGGTGATGTAGTCATCGGCGCCCACATCTAAGCCCTGGATCACGTTATCTTCCGTGGTTTTAGCGGTCAGCATAATGACCGGGATTTCACTTGTGGCATCGTCCCGTTTCAAACGGCGCAGTAACTCGATACCGCTCCCGCCTGGCAGCATCCAATCCAGCAGAACGATGTCGGGGCGCTTGTCGACGATGATGCTGTGCCCATCCTGGATGTTACCGGCCTCTAAGCAGCGGAAGTCGACGATCTCCAAGGCCATGCGAAGCATATCTCGAATCGCTTCTTCATCATCTACCACCAGCACTGTGCGTTCTTTCATTGGAGCCGCTCCGGTCTGCCTAGGACCCGCGCATAGTCCTACTCACTTGTGACATAAAGATGACAAAAACACTGGGAAGCGTCATATAAACGTCATGGATGAGTCCTAGCTGACCCACTATTAAGCTAAAACCAGGAGAACCAGCCTTTTTTCTTCTCAAACTCGCTGCGACAAGTTGAAAGCTGCTGTCCGTAGCTAGCAGCTCGATCGGCCACCTTGCGCGCCACTGTCTGTAACCACTGCTTGCTCTTGTAGCTACCTCGAGCAAAGCCTCCATGGCCCTCATGGTAGGCAAGGTACAGGCGGTAGGCATCATTACGAGCGATTTTGTTGCGCTGGTACGACTGATGGTTGTACCAACCCACAAAATCGATTGCGTCAGAAAACTTGTCCCGATCAGCACCGTAACGCCCCGCTGACCGCTGATAGGCATCCCAAGTGGACTCCAACGCTTGGCTGTAACCGTAAGCATCGGATGGTCTCGGTCCGGGGATGACCCATAAGATTTTCTTCCGTGGCGGCTTCGCCTTCGCACGAAAGCGCGATTCCTGATGTATGAATGCCATTAGCACGGGGATTGATGTGCCCCATTCCTCTTCCGCATCCTTTGCCGCTCCATACCAGCGCTTCTTTTCCTCAAACACTTCGCAGATATCTTCGGTGTTACTGGGGGGCGAGGTCGCGCAAGCACTCAATAAGGCTGCTAGCAGACATAAACAGAAACGGTTCAGCCAGTTTGCGCTCATCAGCTCTCCAGCTCGTTCAGTAGGGCTGTGAACTCGCTTTCGTCTAGCACCGGGATGTCTAGTTCCTGGGCTTTTTTTAGCTTGCTACCGGCACCGGGTCCAGCGAGAACCCTACTGGTCTTTTTAGACACCGACTTTGCGGTCTTTCCGCCCAAAGCACGGATTCGTTCTTCGGCCTGATCGCGGCTTAAAGTATCCAATCGACCCGTTACCACCCAGGTCTGGCCCAGCAAAGGCCCACCGGTGGAGGGCGGCGCGACGGCTGGCCAGGTCATTCCAGCCTCTTGAAGACTACGCACGAGTGACTGATTCACATCGCTGGAGAAGAAACGACGTACATGTTCCGCTACCACGGGCCCCACATCGCCAACCTCGGTCAATCGTTCCTCGCTCGCCTCGCTCAGAGCGCCAATGTCGGCAAACTCGTTTGCTAGAGACTCTGCGGTAGCCTCACCCACCTCACGAATACCTAAGCCGTAGAGAAACTTTGCCAGCGTTGTTTCTCGGCTAGCATGAATTGCGGCGATCAAATTACCGGCGGACTTCGCCCCCATCCGTTCTAGTGGGAGCAGCTGTTCAACGCTTAAGGAATACAAGTCGGCTACGCTTCTGACCAACCCTTCGTCTACCAGCTGTTCGATGATTTTTTCACCCAGGCCATCGATGTCCATGGCTCGGCGACTTGCAAAGTGGCGGACCGCGCCTTTCACCTGCGCCGGACACACCAAACCACCGGTACAGCGCAACGTTGCTTCCCCACTCGAGCGTTCAACGGGTGAATGGCAAACGGGGCAGTCTACCGGCGCTTGCACTTGCTCTGCGCTCTCATCTCGCCGCTCTACGATCACAGAAACAACCTGTGGGATGACATCCCCAGCTCGACGAATCACCACGCTGTCCTGCATTCGCAGTTCGAGGCGGCCAACCTCATCCATGTTGTGTAGGGTCGCGTTGCTGACCGTCACGCCTCCTACAAAAACAGGCTTAAGCCTTGCCACCGGTGTGATAGCACCGGTACGTCCGACCTGAAACTCGATGCCTGTGACCTTCGTGATTGCCTCTTGGGCCGGGAATTTACGAGCTATCGCCCAGCGTGGCGCTCTGGCAACGAAACCTAATGCCTGCTGCGCGGTGAAATCGTTAACTTTAAAAACGATGCCATCGATATCAAAGGGAAGATCATCTCTGAGCTCTGCAATATGATCATAGTAGGCACTGCAGGCTTCCAAGCTATGTAAACGTTTCGCATGGGCGCTTATGGGAAGACCCCACGCATGAAACCGCTGGAGCACATCCCAGTGCGTGCCGGGCCAGTTTTCCTCTGGCTGCAACCCAGCCGAGTAGGAGCAAAACACAAGAGGGCGCGAGGCGGTTATCTTGGAATCTAGCTGGCGGAGCGATCCCGCTGCCGCGTTCCTGGGGTTCACAAACGTTTTTTCCCCGCGCAGTCGTGCTTTCTCATTGAAATCCTCGAAGCCCTGCCTGCTTATGTAGATCTCACCGCGAACCTCAAAAAGATCCGGGTGTGACTCGCCCCGAAGCTTTAAAGGCACGGTTCGAATCGTTCGAACGTTCTGCGTTATATCTTCGCCTCGGCTCCCATCACCTCTGGTGGCTGCGCGGATGAGCTCTCCCTTTTGGTACATAAGACTAACGGCAACGCCATCTAACTTTGGCTCAGCGACTAGCTCGGGCATTTCCGGTTGGTCAAGCCGATCGCAAACGCGCTTAACAAAGGCTGCCAACTCATCGCTATCGAAAGCATTGTCCAACGACAGCATCGGAACTTTGTGTTCAACGCTGACAAAGGCATCTAAGGGTTCACCACCGACTCGCTGGGTGGGTGAGTTTTCAACGCGGAGCTCTGCGTGGTCAGCCTCAAGCGCTTGCAGTCGGCGAAAGGCCAGATCATATTCAGCGTCCGGAACACTAGGTCGGTCTAGTACGTAGTATTCGTGCCCCCACTGCTGCAAGTTTTCGCGCAGTCGCCTTGCTTCTTCTGACGGTTGGAGGTCGTTCATAGGAGAGCCGTTAATGCATCAACAGAGACGAGCGCACCCCAAAAGCTCTTCGTAGGACGTGAACACGGCTCGTGCAGATTCGCGGTGCCAGGAAAAAGAAACATCATTGAAATTGGGTGTAGTTTTACTTTTGTACCGTTGAACTTTTCTAACTTGGCAGCTTTGGACTTTAATCACGGCTGGAGCCTTAATCTCGGCGGCGGCTAGCTTAATCTTAAGGAGCTTGAGCTAACACTCTCCTCTCTAGTTCCCTGATCTGTTGCTTAGAATGTTCAACCGCCTGCTGGGTCAGCACACTGCGAGAGCCGTCAAGAACGTCGCCATCGAGATTTTTAGCGACCACCCGAGCCGTTTCTAGCATGTAGTCGAAGGCCTTCACCATATCCTCGGGTCCGGGCAAGGTTAGGAAGAAAACCAGTCCCTGAGTCCGTAGTTCGTCCATGTTGTCGATTGCAAACACGCCAGGCTTCAGCATATTCGCGACACTGAACTGAATCGCACCACGACCCGCCTCATGTTCATGGCGATGAAAAAAACTCATGTCTCCGAATCGTAGATCACAAGCGAGTAAAATCTCTAAGATGTCTGCGCCCGCAAAACCTTTGTCACTGCGCGAGACCACATGTAAAACGACTACTTCACTTTCCGTGCTACGAGGGAGCTCTCCAGCTTCATCTTTAACATCCAAACTGGGACGGGGAAGATCTTCCAACCAATCCAAGTTAGATGGCTCATCGATAGCCGATACACCGGCGAGCGGCTCGCCGCCCAACTCATCGGCCAACTGCGTACGATCAGAGGCCTGAGATTCCGCCTCAGACTGGGTTGTTGTTTCAAAGCTCCCCGATTCGGAATCGACTGAGTCGGCTGCTTCTTTAGCTGAAGGGGTACTGAGGCTGGGAGATGGAGCATCCGCCAATCCGGGATTCGCCGCTTCACTCGAACCGACCTCGATAGCAGTCCTCGCTGTTGCCACCGTAGCGCTCGCGTCCGTGGCTCGGTCCTGATCTGACGGCGAGTGCACCTCATCGCCGCCAGAGCCCATACGCTTGATGACTCGGGCACCACCGTTCGGAAGCTCACGAAAAGATGCAATGTCGTCGCTACGACCATCCTCGGAAGGGGGTTCGGCGAGTTTCATTCGTATGTGTGAGCGCTGTTGTTGGCGCATGCGACGCCAGGCATCAACAATGACAGCCAAGATAAGAAGGCTGCCAATCACAACCATCCAATCACGTAGGGTAAGTTCGGGCACCTCTTCCCTAGCCTCGCTTCACTTCATTCACCAAATACTTAGCGTTCGATTTGTTAACTGTTTGATGTCTGCTTGTTTACTGTTTTTTTGCCACGAGTCCGCCGTACGCCGGCCGCATTCAAAGGAAACCAGAAGTGGCGAGCCCGACTTCCTTGCACGGCGGTGCAACCAAAGCTTACGGCGAAGAATCAGCTCGCTGCGAGCTCCGCTGCCTCTCCCACATCGACGGATACAAGACGAGAAACACCAGGCTCTTGCATTGTCACTCCCATTAGGTGGTCTGCCATCTCCATCGTTATCTTGTTGTGAGTTATGAAAACGAACTGTACCCGCTCCGACATCTCCTTAACCATTCGGGCATACCGTCCAACGTTTGCATCATCCAGCGGCGCATCGACCTCATCGAGCATACAGAAGGGAGCCGGATTGAGCTGAAAAATTGAAAACACCAAAGCGATAGCCGTCAACGCCTTCTCACCCCCAGAAAGCAGATGAATCGTACTGTTCTTTTTTCCAGGGGGACGGGCAATGATTGCGACCCCCGTATCAAGAAGATCTTCGCCGGTCATCTCTAAATGCGCTGAGCCGCCCCCAAACACCTTTGGGAACAGCTCCTGCAGACCGCCATTTACCTGATCGAAGGTTTCCTTAAAGCGATTGCGAGTTTCCTTATCTATTTTTCTGATCGCTGCCTGCAGCGTTTCCAATGCGGATTCTAAATCCTCATTTTGCGCGTCCAAGTAATGCTTGCGCTCAGCCTGCTGTTTGAACTCGTCCACGGCTGCTAAGTTAATTGGGCCAAGTCTCGCGATGCGGTTGGCATAGCGTTCAAGCTCAGCCTCCCAAGCCGTCAAATCGATTTCTTCCTCAAGAGCTTCTAGTAGGGCCGCTAACTCCCCTCCCGCATCCACGAGTTGCGCATCGAAGCTACTCTGTTGATGCTCCAACCCATTTAAGAAGAGGCGCTTCCTTTCGAGCTGCTCACGCACACCGCTCGCCTTCTGCTCGACCCGCATTCGTTCTTGTTCTGCTTCTCGGAGCTGGTGATCAATATCGGACAAGGCTTGTCGGCAAACGGTGAGCGCACCTTCCGCTTCGACCCGTAGCGCTAACTGCTTCTCGAGACTCTCGCGCAGTTCTGGACCGGGAGTGTCGTTACTTGATTGTGCTCGCAGAATATCTTCACGGCGCTTGCCAAGCGTAGAAACTTGGACCCGTGAGCGTTCTAGGCCGCCACGAATAGTCTCCGATTGGGTTATCAGAGACTGATGTCGCAAGGCGGCTTGCTGCGTTTCATCATTCAGCCTGCGCGCATCACTGCGCGCGAGGTCGAGGGATTCAGTGAGCGTTTCTCGCGTGTTCAAGCGTTGTTCTCGCTCATCGCTATCTTGCTTCATCGTCTCGATAGCCTGCTCAAGGATGGATCTAGCTTCTCCTATTGCATCCTGTTCGCTTTGATGTTGTTGCTTGAGTTCAGTCAGCTCCTGTTGCAAACGAAGTTGCTCCGCTTTCGCCTGTTCCTGCTTAGCCTCGGCAGCCCGGAGTGAGGCAAATGCATCCGACTTCTGCGCTAGCAAAGTATCGAGTTCAACGCGCTTACTGCGGACATCGTCTTCACTTTTATCCAACTCTGCGACGATTTTCTGCAGTGCATCGGCTTTCTGCTCTTCGGCGCCGTGAAGACTCGCAAGGGACACTTGCAACTGCTCAAGCTCTTGTTGCCGCGCGAGCACTCCTTCGTCACCCTGTTCCCCAGCAACGGCTCTTGCCCAGTGCCTACCCATCCACACGCCATCGCGGGTAATGACACTCTGACCCGGACGTAAGGTGGCCCGAACTCGATCCGCATCTTCAAAACTACCGGCACAAAGCACGTTGCTTAACAGAGATTGCGCCAAGGAAGCGCCCTCGCCAGAGACCCGAGCGGCCAGTGACTCGCTGTCTATGCTAGGGGTTTCAAAGGACTCTTCCAGCAGCGCCAGTTCGCCATTTTGTAACTGGCCGATCACGGAAGCTGGAGAGGCAAGTTCCGGTACGCAGACCGCGTGCAATAAACTGCCTAAGGCCACCTCAACAGCTCTTTGCCAATCCGGTTCTACATCCAAGAGACCAAACAAACGCGGCGCATCTGTTAAGCCCTGAGCGTTTACCCATTCGAGAGCACCCTCGCCTTCGGCTTGTTTGCGCAAACCCTCAAGGAGCACCTCAAGCGCGGTCACGCGGCCCTGTTCAATGGCCTGTTCTTTACGGGTCTGAGCGAGAGCCTGCTCAGCCGCCTGCTTCTGTGAGCGTAAATCTGTCACCCTTCTTTCTAGGGCATCAAACTGGGTGCTACAGTCTTCAGCTTGTTGCGCATGCTGCTCATGAGTTTGCCGAAGCGCCAACAACTCCTCGCCGGCCCCTTCGACGACCGGGCGCTGCTCTTTTGCGAGCTGCTCCATGCGCGACTGCACTCTGCTAAGCGAACGCTCCAAATGCTGAATTCGGGACTGCTGCACTTCAGCCTGCTGTTGCGGTGAGGATGCCCGCTCATTGAAACTGTCCCAATCGGCCTGCCAGCTCTGCATCTCAGCTTCGAGGGTGTTCAGCGCAGCGGCTGCCTCGCCACTGGTTTTTCGCTGTGAGTCCAGCGAGGGAGCAAGTTTTTGCAGCTCTTCTTCCCAATTCGCTAAACGCTCGCCGTCTTCTTCCAAGTGACGACGGGCCTCAGCTAGCCCTTCTTCGGTAGCTTGGAGATCAATCGCAAGTTGCTCGGCGCGTTCTCCCTGATACCGAATTTCCTGCTCGATACGGCTCACCTCTGATCCAATAGCGTAAAAACGTCCTTGCGCCTCAGCTACCTCATCGTTGCGCTCGCTCTGCGTTACGCGAAACTTCTCAAGAGCAGTGGCGATGTTTTGTTGCTCTGCATAGACCTGCTCAAGGCGAACCTCGTGCTCACCAACTTCTTGCGCAACGGAGACTTTCTGCCCATCGATATCTCGCCAACGCGCAGCCAAGAGACGCTGTTTAAGATCTCTCTCTTCCGACTTAAGTTCTTTGTACTTATCCGCCGCTTTCGCCTGGCGCTCCAGATGCTGTAGCTGGCGCTGCAACTCATCGCGCAAATCCGTGAGCCGTTCCAAGTTTTCCAGGGTCCTGCGCATGCGCGACTCGGTCTCGCGCCGGCGTTCTTTATACTTTGAGATTCCGGCCGCTTCCTCGATGAACACACGTAGTTCTTCGGGTTTTGACTCCACTAAGCGAGAAATCATGCCTTGCTCGATAATCGCATAGCTGCGTGGGCCAAGCCCGGTGCCTAGAAAAATATCAGTGATATCGCGACGCCGGCAGCGAGTTCCGTTGAGGTAGTACTCCGATTGGCCGTCCCGGGTGACTAGTCGACGCGTCGAGATCTCGGCGTAGCTGGAGTACTCGCCCCCTACTTTGCCTTCACTGTTATCAAACACGAGTTCAATCGAAGCTTGGCCTACCGGCTGGCGATCACCAGAACCATTGAAGATGACATCCGCCATCGACTCACCACGCAGGTTTTTTGCAGAGCTTTCGCCCATTACCCAGCGCACCGCATCGATAATGTTGGATTTACCACAACCGTTGGGACCAACGACTGCGCTCATATTGCCGGGGAAAAAGACCTCCGTTGGATCAACGAAGGACTTAAATCCAGCTAGCTTGATAGACTTTAACCGCATATTACTTGAAAAAAACCCCTCAAGCTATTGTTTTAATTGCATATTATTGGCAGGAATAAGGCCTCTGGGCCGCTACCCCGGCTCACTAGGACCACAACATCTAGTGTATCGGCTTTAGCTCTACAACACTATCCCGTGGGCGTAACTGGAGCGGACTCACCTTTACGGCGTAGTATGACTCGTGCAACGGCATCATCGACACCCACCTCCGTGTTAGCCGAAACACCGCTGTAGAGCGAGTTAGCCATCCCCGGCTTGCCGTTTAGGGACACTTGAGCAAATACACGGACCTCTGCCGCATCGCTTAACTTTTGTCCCGCCATGGAATCGCTGTCGGTCAATCGCAACTGAGCCGGCAAGTCGATTCCTTTGAGTCTAGCCACCGCAATAGGAGGACCAGCATCGCTTCCGAGAGACCGAGCGAAAATGTACACCACAGCCTCCGCATCAGCCTGCAGACCGTCATCCAGTTTGACCTCTACATTGACGCCAAGCGTTTCCGCATCGCCTGTTGGTGTGGCGAGCGTACCCCCAGCCTGCTCTTTCGCTACCTGTATAACGTTGGAAAGCATCTGATATTCGTTCGAGCCAGGCGCCTCTTGCTGTTGAAGTCGGGTCCAGTACTCAACGGCACCGCTAAACGCGCCCCGCTCAAAGGCAGCCATTCCAAGCAGCCCCAGGGCCGTACGTTGCTTAGGATCTATTGCCAAGGCTTTTTCCGCAGAAAGTTGCGCATCCGAATCCAATCGACGTCCAGCGGCGAGGAAACTCGCTTGTGCTGCCATTGCCAAGGCCTCGGGACTTTCCGGCGCCTTTTCCGCCAAGGTATCGAAGCTTCTTTGCGCCGCAGCGTAGTCCTCATCGGCCATATAGATTCGACCCAGAAGATTTAGGTAGGCCAGATTGCTTTCCCGCTGCTGACTGCGCGCCTCTATGCGCTGGACTAGAGGCCCTCGTTCAACGCTGTCCTCGCCATTTCCCAGTGCAATTAAATCCTCGGCAATCAGCACATCGTCGATGGAACCGAGCTGCTGGTAGATCAATATGGGCGCGATGGCGAGTACGAAACCGACGATCGCAAGCAACTTCCAAAACGCCCGGGGCTCATGCTCTCGAACCTCGAGGGATCGGTCTTCTTGCACTCCCAGCTCTCGCCAGGGCTCTTTTCTGGGCTCCGCTGCGGCACCTTTGCTAAGCCCCCGTTCATCCGGCGACGCAAACTCACCTACAGCTGTTTCACTAACGCCATCGCTGAGTACGCGCAACGCGGCTTCATCGCGCAACATAGGCGACTGGCCTACTAACTCGGCTTGTCGGAGGCGAAGCCATTGTAAGTTCGGGTCGTCGGAATCAGTTGCCCGGGGTTGGCGCGCCCGCGTGAGCACGAGCAAGCTAATCGACGCTGTAGTGAGCGACACAACGCCCAGCAAGAACAGCATCATGGTTCGACCGGCCCGTTCCTATTAAGGGCATCGATTCTTTCGCGCTGCTCATCGCTCAGTCCGTCTACCGTCGAGGGACGATTACGAAAAACACTCACGACAATCAGAACTGCCAAGGCAAGCAGTGCCAGCGGTGCGACCCACAGCCAAAGTGTGACTCCTCCCACACCAGGCCGGTAGCGTACGAACTCACCGTAGCGGGACACCATGTCATCTAGAATTTCCCGATCACTCGCACCTTCCTCCAGACGACGATACAAGAGCTCGCGCAGATCTTTTGAGATCGGGGCATTCGAGTCTGCAATGGTCTGATTCTGACATTTTGGGCAGCGCAGCTCTTGGCTAAGAGCGTAATAACGAAGCTCCAGTTCCGGACTGCTAAATTGATAGGTTTCTATCACCGCATGTGTGCTGGTCGCGGCGAGCGCCATAACAAACGCAGCAAAGATCAAAAGGGATTGCGGACAATAAGCTTTCGCCGCTTTCATGCTTCCGTTGAACCCTTACTCAGAGATTCATAGATTGCCTTTAACCGGGTCGTCCACAGGCGATCGTCGATTACACCCACGTGGCGATAGCGAATGATTCCAGCCGCATCGACGAAATAGGTTTCCGGAGCGCCATACACACCAAGGTCTAGGCCCAAAGTTCCCTGCTTATCAACGATATTGCTGTGATAAGGGTTACCGTAATCCATGAGCCACTGTTTTGCGGCTGTGTCTTCGTCTTTGTAGTTTACTCCTACAATTTTCACGCCCTGATCGGAGAGACGTTGCAAATAAGGATGCTCTACCCGGCATGAGATACACCAGGTGGCCCAGACATTTACCAGTACCGGCTCGCCCAGCAAGGAGCGCTCGGTGACCGCTTGAGTTCCGAGCAACGATCGAAGCTCGAACTGAGGCAAGGGTTTATCGATAAGCGCAGAGGGAAGCTCCTGCGGGTTCAAGGACAAGCCGCGAAAAAGCAAGACAAGCAGCGCAAAGAAGGCCGCTAGCGGAATAAACAGTCTAAAGCGCGCTGGCACTAATAGCACTCACAACCGCACGCCTCTCTCGCACCACTCGATAGCGTCGATCAAATACCGTGCAAAAGGCTCCCAGGCCCATTGCAGTCGCACCTAACCACATCCAGCGGACCATGGGTTTATAGTGCAGCCGAATTGCCCAAGCCCCATCATCGCCCACTGGCTCTCCCATCGCTACATACAGGTCTCGGAACAAGGACGCATCGATCGCAGCCTCCGTCATCAAGGAACTGGAAGCAAAGTATCGCCGTTTCTCTGCCTGCAAAGACGCGACCGTCCGCCCTTCTTTTTCAACCCGAAAGCTCGCCGCGTCGGCCAAATAGTTAGGGCCGCGCAGTCGCTCCGTTTTCTCAAAGACAAACTCATAACCTGCTAGCACCTGTGTATCACCAGGCGCCATACGAACATCTCGTTCAACGCTGTATTGAGTTGTTGCGACCACGGAAACGGTCACCGCTGCGAAACCGCAGTGCGCAAGCACCATACCCCAGTAGCTAGCAGGCTGACGACGTAAGAGCTGGCTCCATCGAATCGTTGCTCGCTTTCGCGCGAGCAGATCATCGGCTAGACCAGCGATCACCCAGCAAGCGCACAAGATGGAGAGCGCAACCCAAAGGTTGAAGCTTTGCCCGAAGAGCAGAGGCAGCAGAACCGCAAGCGCCAGGACCAGCGCCGCCGGCAACAGTAAACGCGATCTCCAGCGATGCACGCTATCGTCCCGCCAGCGAGAGACCGGACCCAGCCCCATGAACGGGACCAGGAGCGCCATCAAAGGGATAAATACCGCGTTAAAGTAGGGCGCGCCAACCGAGTATTTTCCCTTCCCCAGCGCATCCATAAGAAGCGGAAATAGCGTCCCAAACAGTACGGTTAGGGTCGCGACGAGAAACACCACGTTATTAATGAGCAGTAGCGCCTCCCGGGAAACCAAAGAGAAGCCGATTGGGTTGCGAACGGCTGGCACGCGGACTGCATAGAGACTAAGCGAACCACCGATCACAATCGCGAGGAACACGAGAATGAACAGGCCTCGCTCAGGGTCCGATGCAAACGCATGCACTGAAGTCAGTACGCCAGAACGTACTAGGAACGTACCCAGTAAGCTCAGCGAAAACGCCGATAGCGCCAAGAGAACGGTCCAGCTGGTAAACAAACCGCGCTTCTCAGTCACCGCGAGCGAGTGCACCAATGCAGTCCCCGCAAGCCATGGCATGAACGACGCATTTTCAACCGGATCCCAGAACCACCATCCGCCCCACCCCAGCTCATAGTAGGCCCACCAGCTGCCGAGCATGATCCCAAGACTCAAGAAACCCCAAGCCGCATTTGTCCAAGGTCTCGACCAGCGCGCCCAAGCCGCATCTAAACGACCGGCAAGCAGCGCCGCAACGGCGAAAGCAAAAGCAACGCTAAAGCCCACATAACCCATATACAGCAGCGGTGGATGAATAATCAGTCCAGGGTCCTGTAGCAAGGGATTGAGATCGGCTCCGTCGGCCGGCGTGGCAGGTAGGAGCCGTTCAAACGGATTTGAGGTGAACAAAGAAAAGGACAGAAATCCAACGGCGATAGCACCCATCACCGCAAGCACTCGCGCCAGCATCGGGGTGGGAAGATCTTTGCTAAACGCGGCAACTGCCGTCATCCACAAGCTCAGGATGAGTACCCAGAGAAGCAAAGAACCCTCGTGGTTACCCCAAACAGCAGAGAATTTGTAGACCAGCGGCAGAAGGCTATTACTGTTGTTGGCGACAACCTTGACGCTAAAGTCGTCGTTGAGAAAGGCGTAGGTGAGGCAGGCAAAACTGATCAGGCAAAACAGCCCAACGCTCACCGCAAGAGGCGGAGCTAGGCGCATCGCTGCGTAGTGCCTTGCCCAACTGCCCCAAAGCGGCACACAGGCGAGCAAACACGCGAGAACAAGCGCAAGAATCAACGCAAAATGACCCAACTCGGCAATCATTTAAAAGCAACCAAAATCACAGCGGATCGATCGCAGCGGTGACGTTTTTCTTGAGCGCATCCGCCACCTCGGGTGGCATGTAGTTCTCGTCGTGCTTCGCCAGCACTTCATCAGCGATCAAGGCGACTGAGCCAATCCCCGCAG
>JBCCQO010000045.1:0-13207 GCA_039024595.1 Pseudomonadota bacterium
CGCAGAGACGCAAGCCAGCAATGAGGCCGTTCTTGAAAACGTCCAGGAAAGCGATTTACTCCCCCGTGTAAGCATAGACGGTGAGAGCAGCACCACTGCTATTACGGCGGAGGACTGCTTGGTCGTAGATCCAGCGCACCCCTTGGCACCTAACTCATCCGGCTATCCAGTCATGACAACGCTGATGTTGATCGACTTAGAGCAGCGCGCTGTCGTCGATGTCCAGTGTTTCGGTGAGCCTGCAGATGGGGTCTACGTGTCTGCGAACGCCGTCTATCTTGCCCAGAGCGTCTACGATAATCCGGATCGACCAGAAAGCCTTATCCATCGTTTCGATTTGGGCTCAGCGTTTGACTACCGCGGATCAGCACGCCTCGAAGGATCTCTAAGCGGCCGATCTCAGGCAGACTTTCGCATGAGTGAACGAAACGAAGTGCTCCGCGTCGTCACTACTCGCTGGAACGGAAACGAAGAAGATCGGCTGGATCACTTCCTATACACGCTCAGGCCAAACGACAGTGAGATCGCTTTGGAAAGGCTGGCTCGCCTGCCGGAAAATGACAGTGCCACACCTATTGGCAAACCTAACGAAGATCTTTTTGGTGTGCGCTTTGTCGGCGATCGAGCCTACCTCGTCACCTTTGAACAAGTGGACCCTCTTTACGTCATTGATCTGAGCGACGCGGCGAGCCCAAAGATACTAGGAGAGCTGGAAGTTCCGGGATTTTCTGACCTTCTTCACCCGGTTAGCGAATCCTTACTTCTCGGCCTTGGGGCCGACGCAGACGGGACCACCAAACTAGAGCTTTTTAACGTGAGCGATTCAAGTAACCCGATCAGTCAGGGCGTGCTCAGGCTCGGCGAGGACAGCGCCTGGGCTTGGAGTGAAGCACGCTACGACCGACGAGCTTTCACCTACCTAGCGGGCACGGACGGGATAGATCGGCTGGCCGTACCCCTATCGATCACCTTTGAAGACGTGGAATTAGGTCAGTACCGACAAGAGGAACAGCTGCATATGTTTGAGATAAGCGGTCTCTCCAGCCCTTCGGCAGCGACGCTGCAACCGCGTGGAATACTGCGAATAACCGGATCGGAATTCTATAACCCGCGTCCAAGAAGCGTACTAAACGCAGACGCGGTGTTCTTTATTGTAGGCGAACAGGTTTTCGGTGGATTTTGGGGATTGGACGCGCAAGCGCTAGGGCCGTTCTAAACCGGCTGGATTACATCAGCGCTCTAAGAACCCAGAACAGGCTCATGGCCGCCACCAACCCATAGAAGTGATTTCGCGTTCTCGCAACGATCAAAGCGGCGGCCGAAATACCTACTAGCTCCGGAGGTCCGATCGCGACCTGCCCATCGACCGACGTCAGCATCGAAACAACGAGGGCCGCCATCACGCAGGGAGCGACGTACTCCAGCGCACGGAGCGCGAGCGGTGGAAACTGCCGCTCTGCCAGCAAAACGATGAATAGAGAGCGACTCACATAAGTGCCTATTCCAGCGAGCACGATCGCCATGAAGGTCATCACTTGCGTCGCGCCCTCTGTTCGAGCAGTAAGCCAAAAGCGACCCCTAACAGTGCACCCACGAGCAAACCCATTTTATTGGGCAAACCCGCCAGCAATCCGGTGGTCACTGCTGCAATCATGGCAGCCGCAATTTTTTCCCAGCGGTCGATCGTCGCAACCATAAGACCCACGAACAATACGGGAGCTGCAAATCCAAGCCCCCAGGATTCGGGCACAAGCGGCCCGATAAAAATACCGGCCATGGTAGATAGGAGCCAAAGAAACCAGAAGGAGAATCCGGCAGCCAAGTAATAGGACCGAAACGCATCCGCATCGAGTTCCTTGCGCAGTACAGACAGGGCAAACACCTGGTCGATCAGCACGTAAGACCCAACCCAGCGGAACCATCGCGGCTGGCCGCGAAAACGCGGGGCAAGCGTCACCGAATAGAGTAGATGGCGCGCACCGACAATGAGCGTTGCGCTGACTGCAGCTGCAAGCGAAGCGCCTTCACCGAGCAAAGTAAGCAGAGTCATCTGTGCCGCACCGCCAAAAATAATCGGTGAGGTACTCCAACCCAATAACTGGGGTAGGCCCGACTGGTTGACGACAATGCCGAAAACCAGAGCGAACGGCAGGACAGGTATGTAGAGAGGTAAGGTGTCGCGGATACCGCGACGGATATGAGTCATCCGAGTTTGCATGGCGAGGATTGTACGCCACTCGCTTCGATCGAGGTCTTTTACCGCTCCTCAGCCACAGTAAAAGGCCTGACTAGCCTGCCCCTAGGTCCAGCGGTTTCGGTATGAACTTGCAGACCAGCACTTGATCACCGAAACGCTGAGCACTTTGCTCCAGCAGTTCTTGGACCGCAGCAAACACCGTCTGAGCCTCGCCGAGAATTTGTGTGCTCATAGCGTTGGTGTGCACGCTGAGCCCGTCCCTTTCGTTGAGCTTTTGAATAAAGGCTTGAATCACTTCAATGTAATCGCTTTGCAACGGATACAGACTCAACTCGGCGGTGATGATCATTTCTACTGGTCTCCATTTAGTCACTGACCGGACAAGCTGGTGCTAAGACCGGGCTCGCGATCCACCGGAGCGGAGCTCGCGAGGTGACGCTAGGTAGGCTTACCCGGAGTGCGGGTCCCTAGCATCTTCTATCTGGCCCTGTATCGACAAGAAAGTCCGCAGCATTTCGCTTTCAAGCGAAGACTCGGCGATGAGCTCAGGCAAGTCATCCTGAAGACGAACGGGTCGACGCAAGCGCGATCCCATACGGGTCAGAGAACGCTCTAAGCCGGCCAAGCTCGTGCCCGCGCGCAGCCAGTCAGCGCTACGGAGACGGGGAAACGCCCGTGCAAACAGGGGTGGCATCAACGCCGTGGACTGCTCCAGCGTGCGGTAAACCTCTTCCACAAAGTCCTCTCGATTCCAGGTGCTGCAATGAGCCCAATTTCGCCAGAGGTAGTAGTCGAGGATGACATCCAGCACAGGACCCGCATAGCGCCTTCTGACCTGCGGAAAGAGCGACCGGAGTGCGCCATAGCCCTCGTGCCTATCGGTCAGCACGTCGATGCGCCGATGACGTCTCACACCGTCGACGACTCGGGGGTGCAAGGATGACGCGGCCAGCGATCCTTTCACGAAATCCCCAGCCAAATTCCCAATCAAACTATGAGCAAAGGGCTCAGACAGCAAAGCATGGGCGAGGAAGTTCACAGCCTTCGGCTTAGCCTGGGCCTAGCGCTCTCTTACTGCATTAGCGGCGGCAGCGACCAGCAGAAAAACCAATACTTCGATCGCAATGGGCTCAGGAGTAAGGTCTGCGCCGTGAACCTGCCAGGCTATCAGTCGACCAGGCGCCACCATACCGATCAGCAGTGCACCAGCCATCAGGAACGAACTTGAGCGTTTGATCACTCCATAGACCATGAACAGTCCCGCGCCCAAAAAAAACGACGCGCTATCACCGATCTGCGTGGCTAGGCCAGTGCCGCTTAAGAGTGACGCCCCTAGCGCGCCAGAGGCGATGACCGGCATCACTAACCAGGTGACTCCAATAATCGTAAACAGGGCGCCGAATAACGCCGCAATTCCTAATAGAATCTTTCCACCCAGTGATACTGAACTCGCCATCGCTAATCCGCTCCAAAAATTTTCTTAGAATAAGACCGTATCATCTTGCCAGAAGAACAGCGTACCAGCCGCCTCACTAGGGGTGCTACAGTCTACCGATGTACCTAAGCTGCTCACCACTGTCACCATGCTCTTTACCAAACGCGAATTCGACCGTCGAACATGGGCTTTGTGGCAAACTGCCTCAATACTCACGTACCTGCTTATGAGTCCCGTCCCCGCTTCTGCCGACGCAACGCTTCGAGTTGCCACCTTCAATGTAAGCATGGAGGGGGGTAACTACGTTGCTCAAGGGACAAGCCCCAGCGGGCACGAACTCCCCGCAGCACTCAGCAACAGCGATCACCCGCAAATCTCGAACATTGCGGAGATCATTCAGCGTGTCCGTCCGGATATCTTGTTGCTGAACGAGTTCGACTATCACCCAGACTTGAAAAAAGGCGTAGTGCCTTTCCTCGAGCGCTACCTTGCCCAGGGGCAAGCCGGCGCCGAACCGATCAGCTATCCGTACTACTACCAGGGTCCGGTAAACACCGGAGTAGACTCCGGTCTGGACTTAAATCGGGATGGACTAGCCACCGGAAAAGGCGAAGATGCTTTTGGCTATGGTCTCTACCCCGGCCAGTACGGAATGTTGCTGCTAAGCCGTTACCCCATCGCAGTCGAGAAAGTGCGAACCTTTCAGAATTTTCTCTGGCGCGATATGCCCGACAATCTCATGCAGTCCATGCGCACAGAAGAAGGTGAATTCTGGTACCCACCAAAGGTTCAGAAAGTGTTACGCCTTTCTTCAAAGTCCCACTGGGACATACCGGTGATGATTAACGATGAAGTAGTCCATGTACTTGCATCTCACCCTACTCCCCCTGTGTTCGATGGCCCGGAAGATCGCAACGGCCGACGCAATCATGACGAAATCCGATTCTGGGTCGATTATTTAGGTACCGAAAAGGAGTCCGCTTACATCTATGACGACGAACAGCAATTCGGCGGACTGGAGGGAAGGCGTTTTCTTGTTCTGGGTGACTTAAACGCCTCGACAGAAGAAGGGGATGCTCGTCGCGAGGGTATTGCTGAGTTACTCGCTCACCCGCGAGTCAAGCGGGGACTGCTTCCGACCAGCGACGGTGGCCGGGCCAATAGATCGGACTCGCCCTTTGGGCCAACACATACCGCCGAGTGGGGTATGCGTGCGGATTATGTACTCGCGAGCGCTGCCGGCTGGCGTCTGCTTGATGCGGGAGTGTTTTGGCCACGACCTGGTGAGCCTCTGCATCGCCTGGTCAAGAACCGTCGTGCGTCTTCGGATCACCGCTTGGTCTGGATCGACCTCGAACTGCAGGCCCCGTAAGCGCTGGGTAAGGGCTCGTGCAGGAGCGGGTTTAGCGACCTCTGCGATGATTAGTTTCCGCGCTGGACAAGGCTTAAATGCCGACCGCTGAGCGCTCCTTTAAAAACTGGCTTTGTTGGCCCATAACCTGCCGTGTTGCGGCAAAGACGGAAAGCTCATCGAGGGGACGACCACGCTCACCGATCGCGGTAAGTTGCGCATAAAACCAGTACTGGGTTGCGAAGCTACTGAGCGTTCGAACCAGGCCAATCCGGTTTAAGAACTGCAGCCAGTTCGGGAGGAGCGACAGCGTTTGCTCGTAACGCGGCAAACTCGCCTCACCGTTCAAAATGCGTTTGGGTGCATCGGTTTGCACGCACATGGGTCGACCCAGGCCGATCACGGCCGCGCCACCCTCTGCTAAAGCTTGCTCCATCGCGGCCCGGCTCCGGAAACCGCCGGTCACCATGAGCGGAATCGTGATCGCTTCACGCATAGCGATGGCGAAATCAACAAAGTAGGCCTCTCGCCGCAGCGTCGACTCCGCCACCGCTTGTTCTTCGATCGGTTCCAAGCCTTCTAGCCCCAATAGCTTTGGCTGCTCATAAGTGCCACCAGACACCTCAAGCAGATCTACGCTGTGCTCCTCTAGCCACTTTGCAACGGTCAGACTTTCCTCGAAGGCGAACCCGCCCTTCTGGAAATCCGCACTGTTGAGCTTTACCGCAATCGGATAGTTTTCGCCGACCGCCGCCCGCGTCGCATCTACGATTGCCAGGAGCATGCGTGCTCGGTTTTCCAAACTACCGCCCCACTCATCGGTCCTGCAGTTACTGCGCGGACTGAGGAACTGAGAGAGCAGATAGCCATGGGCCGCGTGAATCTGAACCCCGGTAAACCCAGCCTCCTTGACGGCGCTCGCGGCGATCGCAAAACGGCGAACAATGTCTTGGATTTCATCGCCGGTAAGCGCCTCGGGCTCCGCAAACTGACCTCCGGGTAGGGCCAACTTAACCGCAGACGGCGCCTTCGGCCTTGGGTTAACCGTTTTCATCGTCTGCCTACCAGCGTGACTTATTTGTACCCAAGCGTGATTCCCCGCGGCGGTGGCCGCCTTAGCCCAGCCCGCGAGCGCATCACGCATCGGCTGGTCCGGTTCTCGATCGATAACGACATTGCCCGGTCGCTCAAGATGATACTGATCGACTACGACATTGCCGGTCAGTAGCATGCCAGCGCCTCCTTCCGACCAGACGCGATAAAGCTGGGTCAACGACGCGGTCGGCACTCCTCGCAAATCGGCCAAACCCTCGGTCATCGCAGCCTTCGCCAAGCGGTTCGGCAACACCGCGCCACAAGGTAGCTGGAGAGGTTCGCTGAGTGTGCTCATGTTGGCTCCAAAAACTTTTTATAATTAGCGAAGATAGTTGCTAGAAAATACGCGACGCGGTTCAAGGAAACAACACACGCTCGCACACCACCACCAGCAGCAGCGTTTAGAGACCAGCGCATAGAGACCACAGCCGCATGCAACCGCCTAAAAAGGAAGCTTGGAGGATAAAAGCGTCAGAGCGACCCGATCCGCTCCGCGGCAAAGAAGCTCCCGGCTTTGATCGTTTTTCGCAGGTTTATCTGGCGCTTCTTCTTGCGGCGATTTTTGCGGCAGGGCTGGCTTACTGGGTGTCTCGCGACGAGCGCTTGGACGGCTTGAATCAGATTCTGCGAACCAACGAGCAGCTACAGACTTATCCTTACGAATTCAAAGTACTGGAGCTTGATGACCGTGTAGCCACGGTGAGCTCGCCGCAGGAAGCAGGGCTGTCGGTTATTCACTTCCTGCGTACCGCGTTTCCAAACCTACGCGCGACCGCGATAGATGATCCCGCGATTATGGCTGCGCAAACTCAGCTGGTTTATATGCATCATCTTGCAGAAGGCTTACTGCAGGCTCAGCCCGAGGTTGATCGAGTGCGTTGGAAAATGGATGAGCGCTGGTATCGGGAGCATGGGGTCTTTCTGGACAAGCTCAGCTACTAGCCGTTGGAATGCGCTCGGCATAAGTTGCTAGCGAACTTCAATCCGGTTGCGACCGCTCTGCTTGGCGCGGTAGAGAGCGTCATCGGCGCGATCGAACAAGAGCGCCGCGGTGTCTTTATCCTTAACCTGTGTCAATCCGGCACTGAGCGTCATCGGAACGGCTGCACCCTCGTAGTGAAAGTCACTCGCTTCGACAGCGGCTCGGAGCGCATCAACGACGCCACGTGCTTCGCCTAACTCGGTTGCCGGTAACAGGAGCGCAAATTCCTCTCCGCCAATTCGATATACACCGTCTGCCTCGCGAACTCGCTGACTCACGATGGATGCGACCAGTTGGAGCGCCTTGTCGCCCGCGCTGTGGCCATAGGTATCGTTCACTCGCTTGAAGTGATCAATATCGAGTACGGCCATACAAAATCCGATACCACCGCGGGCGAATCGACTGAGCTCCCGCGCCAGTGTTTCATCGTAGGCCATGCGGCTGCCAACACCGGTCAGCGTATCGTGGAGCAACTTATCGCGACTGCTTTGGAGTTGGTTGCGCAGAGTGCTCGCTTCTAGTTCTATTTTATTAACACGTTCCTGAAGCTCCTTATTTCGCTCTTCCGCAGCGAGAACGCGCTCACCATCGGCTGTCATAAATTCACTTAGCCCCTCTTTAATACCTTCAAGAGAGGCGGTGATCGTGCCTTTGAGAGTGGCGATATCGTCCTGTTTCGCGATCTGCTCCTGGATTTCATCCACGCCGTTTTGCACTAGGGACTGCAGCTCCACGAGACTCTCGCGTCCGCTGAGCAGACTCGCTTGATCTTCGAGTAACACCTCGGATATGTCGCTGAGCTCTTGACCAACTTCTTGGACTAACTGTTGGAGCGCATGCTTGTCGCTGCTGATTCGAGTAATGATTCGGCGAATTTCTGCGATAACACGCGCAAGCACTAGATGCCAATCGTCTTGTTGCTTCTTTTCGACGGTCTCTCGGAGCGTCTGCAAGCTGCCCATTCCCGGTTGAGCGAGCTCTACTTCCTTAATCAAGTTAAGCATGAGATCTCTGAGTAGCTCGTCAGACGGGTTGGCGCTGTCGAGTCCTTGCGTTTGAATCAGCTGCCCCAGTAGAGCAGCGGTCTCTACCAAGCAGCGTTCCTCGTCTAAGTCGGACAACCGACTTCGAAAGCTAAGAATGGACTCGCGCGCATGCGAAGGGATTTCCAGTTCATCCAGTAGACTAAGGCAGTAGTCCTTACGAGCGGCATCCCTAGCCGCTTCGGTATCACCCGCCCGCTTGTTAGGTTCGGTTGAGCTTGATGGCGCGGTCTCAGCGTCGAGCCTCTTGATGGTCTCGCCCAATGATTCAAGATCTTGTTGCAGCGACCCCAGCTCGCCAATCTTTGCATCACGCTGAATTGTTCGAAGCACATCGTCGAGTTCGGTGCCCCCCCCTTCCGCTACCCGCGCAAGTCTCCCCACGAGTTTTCGGAACAGCCTATCTCCGTTTTCCCACTCTCGAACACCTTCTCGGTAGCGCTGTTTCCAATCGTCTTTATCCGCCACAGATCACACTCTATGCTAGGGGAACACAATGCTACGATCAGTTGTGTTCGAAGAAAACCGGGCTGTACGCTAATGTCCTAAAGCATTGCTTAAGGTGGGAATCATGACTCGCGATACAAGGTTGTTTTGGTCTGGCCGGAAGAGAGTGCGCTGGCAAAGCGCTCTAGGAAAGCAAAGCGTCTACAGCCTGCTAGGCTCAATCTTGCTGCTCGTCGGCTGTAGCGGCCAGACGCCAAGCTTTTCCAACCAGCAATTCGACCTGCTTGTTCGCGGTGGAACGGTCTACGATGGCAGCGGTGAGCAGGGAAAGGTCCTGGATGTCGGCGTGATCGGCGACCGAATCGTTGCCATGGGAGAGCTGGGTGATGCCTCCGCAGCACTTACCGTCGACGCGCATGGGAAAGCGGTAAGCCCAGGCTTCATCAACATGCTGAGTTGGGGAGTGGATTCCCTTATCGAAGATGGCCGTGGCGTCAGCGACATCGCGCAAGGCGTGACGCTCGAGGTCTTCGGCGAGGGCGTGAGTATGGGTCCGGTGCCTCCAGGCCCACTGTCGCCAGGACTGCTCGCATCCTTTGATCTGGAAGAAGGTCAGCGGCCCCCGTGGACGAGCTTGGGCGACTATCTTCAATTCCTGGAGGACAAGGGGGTGGCACCGAATGTGGCCTCCTTCGTGGGCGCAACCACTTTACGAATCCATGAGCTTGGTTTCGAAAATCGACCCCCCAGTCACGACGAACTGTTACGCATGCAGGAACTCGCCCGACAGGCGATGCGAGAAGGCGCCATGGGCTTGGGCAGTTCATTGATTTACGCGCCCGCGTTTTTTGCAGATACGCAAGAGCTGATCGCACTGGCAAGTGCCGTTGCAGAATACGATGGGATGTACATCTCCCATCTACGCAGTGAAGGCGATCGAATCGACGAGGCGATCGAAGAGCTGCTAACCATTGCCCGGGAAGCGGACGTGCGTGCGGAAATTTATCATCTCAAACTCGCAGGACGTAAAAACTGGGAACGCTTCGATGAGGTTATTAGCCAGATCGAAAATGCACGCCAAGCGGGCCTCGACGTCGCAACCGATATGTACACCTACACGGCGGGCGCCACCGGCCTCACTGCGGGCATGCCCCCGTGGTCTGGCGAGGGTGGCATCGACGGCCGCATCGCGAGAATCAAAGACCCTGCCACACGAGCAAAAATCTTGGCGGAGATGCGTTCAGATCAGAACGAGTGGGAGAACCTTCTACAGGCAGCCGGCGCATCGGGGGTCATGGTCACCAGCTTTAAAAACGAGGCCTTAAAGCAGTATGAAGGAATGCGGCTCAGCGAGATAGCTGAACTCATGAACCTAAGACCCGAGGAAACGGTGCTTGAACTAATCGCCGCCGATGGATCTCGTGTGGGGGCCATTTACTTCCTTATGACGGAGGAAAATGTTGCAAAGAAAGTTGCGATTCCCTGGATGAGTTTTGGCTCCGATGCGGAAACTCGCGCCGCAAGCTTGGAAGATCGTCAGTCACCGGTGCACCCGAGAACCTACGGCACTTTTGCTCGTGTGCTGGGTAAGTATGTGCGCGAGGAGAACGTGATTACACTCGCCGAGGCGGTGCGAAAGATGAGCGCACTGCCCGCCAGTCGTTTACGGATCGCAGACAGGGGCCAGTTGGCGCCGGGCTATTTCGCAGACCTAGTCGTATTTGATCCGGCTACCGTTGCAGACAAGGCCACCTTCACCGATCCGCATCAGCTGGCTGTGGGAATTGAAAAAGTGTTCGTGAACGGTGAGCTTGTGTGGAGTGAGGGAGCCGCTACGGGTCGTCTACCCGGTCGGTTCGTAAAAGGACCGGGCTACCAAGAGCAGTAAAGCGTATCGAATAAAAGTCTGTTGGAAGCGGGCGCCGTAGAACGGCAGAGAAATAGAGTAATGGAGTAACGGAAAAGAAGGTCTTTACTCAGCGTAGACTTTAATACCGTCCATTTTTTTGGCTTTGTACATTGCCTCGTCGGCTCTGGCCATAGCGGCATCCATCGTATCTCCCTCGTGTAGCTCCGTTACGCCACAAGAAATGGACACATCCAAGGGCTTTCCGTTGTCATTAAAGCCCGCGTTCAACACCTCATCAAAGGCGCTCTTTGCAAATACTTCCGCGCCGGACTTCTTTGTATCCGGTAGCAGAACGACAAACTCGTCGCCCCCGTAGCGACACACGATATCTGATGCTCGCGCGCGGGTGCGCAACACATCGGCCACTTTTACCAGCACGAGATCACCAGCAGCATGACCATAGGTGTCGTTGATGTGTTTGAACTTATTACAGTCAACAAATACCAGAGAAAGAGGCGCCGCCGATCGTTGCCAACGCGCGAAGAGTTCCGTTGTTCGCTCTTCATAACCCGCTCGGTTGTATACGCCGGTAAGTGAGTCCTTGAGCGCAAGATCGCTGGCGCTTCGAATTTCATTCCTTAGGGTGTCGGCTTCGTTCTCTAGGCTGGAAAGCTGTTCGTTGAGCTCCTTCACGCGCTCCTTAGATGCCTCGTTTTGCTGCCGCTCCTCTTCCAGGTGCCGAGTTAGGCGCTCGGTGATTCGAGCCATACCCGAATCGATCATTGTCCGCATCTTCTGCAGATCGTCGGATTTGGCTGCCTCGCCAATCTGTCGAGTATCTTCACCCACCTGGCGTTGCAACTCCTCGGATCTGGCGACCGAACCATCGCCGTCGTCTGAAAAGAGTCCAAGAACTTCTTCAAAGCCGGTGAGTTTTTCTCTGAGATCTCCTAAAAAGTCTGTGGTTTGCAGTCGCTCGGATCGCACCCGGGCGTCAATGCTCTCGATCTCCTGGGTAACTTCTTCAAATAGATTCTCAGCCCGATCCGGATGGACAATCCCAGAGAGCGCATCGCGAATTGAACTGCTGCGAACCTCATTACCATTGAGGACATCAATATGCTCGGCCAGCCGTTCGACCAAGCTTGCATACAGCGATACGTAGCGCTCATCGCCACCCTCGCCGCCTTTCTTGCGAAGCATGCCAAGAACACCGCCATCGCCCTTATCGCGTGCAGCGATTTCGTCGATCGCGCCGCCGGTTACCTCGAGGAGGTCAACCACGGCCTTCTGGCGAGCCATACCCGTATTGCCGGCTAGCACTTGCTGCACAATGCCAGCGATGCGATCTTGATCTGCCCCTCGCACAGGAAGCTCTTTAATCAGCTTTCTCAGGCCCGAGAGATCATGGCCGCCCTCGATGTTGCGGCTTTTGTCGACGTTTACGCCGGTAGCGGTCATCACCACGCGGGCGAGACGTCCGGAGAGATCTTCAATTTTTTTGGCGTCACTGCCGTCTTTGAGACGACTACGGATGGCGGAGAGAACTTTGTCTGCATCCTCATCGACGCCTTCTGCCAT
The DNA here is from genome assembly GCA_039024595.1 of Pseudomonadota bacterium. Lineage (GTDB taxonomy): Bacteria > Pseudomonadota > Gammaproteobacteria > Pseudomonadales > Halieaceae > Congregibacter. The sequence continues at coordinate 11,981 of JBCCQO010000045.1, forward strand.
ATAGGAGAGGCGGAGGCTGAGTTGTTCGAGAGACTTGGTTTTATCCATGATCAGCTGGATAACGTGGCTAAAAGAACGGCCAAGAGCATACCGCACCAACGGTCGTTTCGCGAACTGCCGTCAAGAATAAGCTAGACGGTTCTTGGCTCTCCTTTTCCTCTTTGAGAGCGACTGCAATCCTGTGTTTAGGCGCACGAGATCGACGCGTCTCCCACCAATCATGCGCGACCATCGAAGCGATCATTGAGCCGGTACACGTAAGCCAAAACTTCGGCGACCGCGACGTAGAGTGCGGGCGGGATTTCTTCTCCTAGAGATAGCTGGCTGAGTAACTCCGTCAGCTGACCATCCTGAACGACAGGTACGTTGTTTTCTTCCGCAACCGCAACGATCCGGCGGGCAACCTCGCTCTCGCCCTTGGCAACCAGTCTGGGTGCGCCTTCGCCACGGTACGATAGCGCGGCTGATTTCGTCGCTTCTGCACGATCCTGATCGGAATAGTCAGTCACGCGCGCACATCCAATCCGGTTTCTGTCGCTTGCGCTTTCGGGCGATACAGCTCTACTGAAGACGCGGCTTTGAGATGCAGTCCCCGACTCGCGAGAGATCGATCCAGTTCCTGCAAACGACTACTCATCGCTTCGCGAACCTCGGAGCGTTCAGCGGCGAGACGCAGCTCGACGCTATTGCCGACCAGATTGATCCTCAAATCAACCGCCCCCAACGCTGGCAGTGCAAGCGCCAGCTCAACTTTCCAGCGCTCTTCCTCTACCTCCGCTTCACTGCGGGCGCGCCCTTCGGAGCCGTTCTCTTGCTCAATGCGAACCGCAAGATTGTGAAATTGGCTAGCTAGTTGGACCGGTATATCAAATTGCCAAATGCGGGTTCCCGATTGAGCTTCAGGCGCAGACTGGGAGGCAAGCTGATTCACACTGATGCGCCCAAGCCCCGATTCAAGTTCGCGACGCATCTCCATCAGGGCTTCTATGTCCGCTGGCGGTAAGGACACGGCTTCAGCTTTACTGAGCGCTCCGTTCGCGTGCGCCAATGCTCGAAATACCGAGGCTTTCAAATCGGAAGTGATGGCGGGTGAGTTAGTACCAGAGGCCCGGGCAACTTTGGCCTCAAACACGAGTCCCGAATCCTGGATCGCAGATGCGAGACCCTGCGCTGTTGCTATTCGATCAGCCCGCGGCGCGGAGCGAAACAACTGCCCCAGTGACTCAC
>JBCCQO010000046.1:0-12956 GCA_039024595.1 Pseudomonadota bacterium
AGTACAGATGCTGCCGTATTGAGATCTTTCGCCTCGGCTGCGGCTTGCGCTTCGGCGAGCTTCTCGTAAACCTTGTTGCGTAAAGCCGGAGTGCGGCGAGTTTCACGCTCTTCCGCACCGGATTCTTGCTGCGCAATCGCGAGGTTGAACGATCCAGGGATCACGCCAAGTGCGGCTACCCCAAGGACGAGTTGGGCACTCAAGAGTCGGGCAGTGGACCAGCGTAGTAGTCGTGCCTGCGAGAGTCGTGTCTGCGAGCTTAGCTTCATAGTGTTCGCCCCCAGTTACTGCTCGAGTTCGTAGGTAAATTTATTTTGAACGCCCGCGACCTCAATCGGCTCACCGTCGACAACGCGAGGCTTGTACTTAAACTTTTCTGCTGCTTTGACAGAAGCGCGCTCAAATACTCCTGAAGGGGCACAGTCAACAGGCTGTGGATCGCGAATCGACCCACTCTTGGTAACCGTATATTCCACAATGCAGTAGCCCGTGATCCCGCGGGTTTGTGCGCGCCGCGGATAAATCGGAGCAACCTTTACGATGGGCAGATATTCGCCATCGCCGGAGGACATTCCGGAGCTAGAAATCTGAACACTGACTGCCGCCGTTGGTGCCAGATTGGCCACATCCATGTCCGTATCAAAATCAAGCTCAAGCGGCTCTAATTCAGGCGGTGGCTCTTCCGGGTCTTCCACTTTGTCCGGTTTTACTTCTTTCGTATTGACTTCGATCTCCCGGTCGGGAGTGACGATATCAGCAATCTTACGTCCCTTGATTTCTTCCTGTTCGAAGGACTGATTGATCAAGCTCTGCATGATAAAAAACAAACCGAACGCGACTGGGATGGCTACCAGGGCGCCGACTAACGATCTGACTACGCTATTACCCATGATTTAGGCCTCGTCGTCCGTCGATATGCATGGCGGAGAGGACAGCTGCGGTCGTACCGAGTCGTAGAGCTCCTCCACCGCGTATGCCGGTGTATCTTCGTCCACTTGAATCACCATGTTTGCCTGTGGTGCTTCCTTTTTAGCTACCTCAAACAACCGAGCAGCTCGTTCAAGAGGAACCTTATTCTTGTTGTAGTAGATGTCGCCGCGGTCATCAACTGCAAAAATAATGGTTCCCCGTGCACATGGATCAGTAGTAGCAGCTTGGGGCTTAAACAGTTCGACCCCAGGCTCCTTAACAAATGACGATGTGACGATGAAGAAGATGAGCATGATGAACACGACATCAAGCATCGGTGTCAGGTCAATCTTGCCTGCTTCGTCATCGGCACTTTTGCGGGCTTGTCGTCCAATCGCCATGTTATTGCTCCCCGCTCGCCCAGTTAACCGACGGCGCGTTCGCCTCTCGCGCAGCATCCGCTACGTCGACCACTGTTTTCGCTCTCGCACCTTTATCGACCTTAATGCTGACGGATTGTTCCGGATCGGCAGCAAGGAGACGCTGGATGTTTGCTCGAACAGCTCGCGCATCAACACGTCGGTTTTCCATCCAAATTTGATCGTCGGACCGAATCTGAACGAGGATTCCTGACGAATCATTATCTTGATTTTGATTATTGTCCGGGCGGTTAACCTCGATTCCCGCTTCCTTGATGAAGGAAGCCACAACAATGAAGAAGATAAGCATGATGAAGACGACGTCCAACATGGGCGTCAAATCAATATCCGCTCCTTCTTCCTCTTGAACTTTCGCTATTTTGCGCATCTATAAAATTCCAAAGACCAGGACTGGATCGTACGATCAGTGGTCCGAGGTCAGTTGATCCTCCAGCAGTGCCTGCTCACGATCGACGACCCGCTGCAAGTAGGAGTTGGCAAACAATCCTGACAATGCCGCAACCATGCCGGCCATAGTCGGGATCGTAGCCCGCTCAACACCACCAGCCATCGACTTAGCGTCGCCACCACCGGTAACCGCCATTACGTTAAAGACCTCGATCATGCCGGTCACCGTGCCGAGCAAACCTAACAGCGGACAAAGCGCCACCAGGGTCGCAATAGTTGGCATATTCTCGTTGATGTCTTCCCGGCTTATGGAGAGTAAGCGAGCCCTTACTTGCTTGGCGTTCCAAGACTTTCGCTCGCTTCGTCCTTCCCAGGTACTGATCACGGTATAGACTTCCTTGCGCCACACAAAGCTAAAGAACCATAGCCGTTCAAAGATCAGGGTCCACATAACGAAGACCAGAATCGCAATCAACCAGAGGACGTTCCCGCCTTTATCCATAAAGGCGAGAATGGTTTCTAGGAATCCTCCCATTACCTAATCGCTCCCCGACCGTTTACTGGTTACTGCCTTCCGAGTGCTCAGCAACGATGCCTGTCGCTTGCTCGTTGAGCACATGGATAATGCGTTGAGCGCGCCCATTGACAAGCGTATGCAAGAGAACGGTCGGAATAGCGACGAGAAGACCTAGTACGGTCGTCACCAGAGCGCTGGAAATACCGCCGGCCATTGCCTTCGGATCGCCCGCACCAAAAATAGTGATCGCCTGGAAGGTGATAATCATACCGGTCACCGTTCCAAGCAGTCCCATCAGCGGCGCGACTGCAGCGATGATCTTGAGCAGCGTAAGCCCCGACTCCAGCTTAGGTGTCTCACGCATAACCCCTTCGGCCATCTTGAGCTCTAGCGTTTCCAGATCCATGCTTGGATTGTCCTCATGAACCTTGAGTACGCGTCCAAGCGGATTGTTGTCCATTGCTTTGTCAGACTTGAGCTGCTTGCTCACCTTGCCGGATACGCCGGTGAGCACAATCACTCTGAACAATGCCAGCAGCAGAGCGAACACACCGACAGCGGTAATCGCGTAGCCAACAGGGCCACCCTGATGCCAGCGCTCTTCTAGCGTTGGGCTGTCGATGATCGCGGCTAGGAAGGAGCCGCCGGTCGGACCCGTAGGGTCGATGCCGAACTGATGTACGCCTGAGCTCGCGTTCGCAAGCGTGGACGCCCAACCGGTGTAGGCACCTGAGGGCTGACGAGGCAAAACGCTCAAGTGATCATTATCGTACGAGAGGTAGTTACCTTCCGTGTCGATCACGTTGAATGCGCCGATTCGAACGACATCACGCGGTGCACGCTCGCCAGAAGCGGTTGCTACCTCGGTATTGTAGGACACAATTTTGCCGGTCTCGGTAATCTCGCGGAGCATTTCATACCAAACGCGCTCGATCTCTTCGATGCTAGGCAGCTTGTCCGACGTGCTCATTTTGTCGATGAGGTCTTGCAAGAACTCGCCTCGGTTCGGGTACTCGGCCGAGACCAGCGATACATCAAGATTTGACTTCAAGTCGCCGGATGCGGCGGTCAAGTGGCCAAACAGTTCTGTCAGTGCTCCGAGCCGCTCTTTTAACTGCTCCTGCTTGTCAGCTACGAGCAGCTCGTTCGCTTCGAATTCATCTTCCAGCTGCGTTGAACGACGCTCTTCTCTGGCACGCTCCGCTTCGGCTTCCTGAAGCAGACGCTGCTGATCGTTTTTCGCCGACTGGAAGCGCTGCTCACGCTCTCGATTAGCGCGGGCTTCAGTAACCTGACCTTGCTTCACAAAATCAAGAAGCTGTTGGATGTTGGCGGCAGCTTCTTCTCGTGGATCGGGTCCTGCCGGTACTTCCGCAGCCTCATCCTGGGCAAGCGATGCTCCGGAGAGCAATACCGCGCCGCTCAGCAGGAGCGCAGAAAAAGGTTTAGCAAATGTATTCATTACTGAGCCTCCGGTGCTGAGATCGGCATATTCAAGAGTTCGATCGTTGCCTGCTTCTTGGCGATACGAACGCCCTTACGAATCTCAGCTCCATAGTCGCCTACAGGCAGAGGGTCCCAGGTTCGCGTTTCGTTATTCCAAACACCGGCCTCAGCACCATCTGTGGTCTGGTAGACCAGAGCGATTCGACCTATGCGCAGGAAATCTACATCGCGTGCACCTGAGCCCAGGTCAATGGTGTCACTGTAAGTCTCGAAGCCACGACCGTATTGAAGCTCAATGTTGTAGGCCTCTAAGACCTGACGGAATTTCTCGGCGACCGTTAGATCAGAGCGATCCACATTGGTGCGCAGGAACTCAATTCGCTGGCGGCGCTCATCGATATTAAAGGGCACGTCCATCTCGACGAACTGCTCCAAGCCATCGATCATACGAATGACCAGCGGCGTCATTTGACGCTGAATCACCGTAACCTGATCGATAGACGCGTCAATATCAGCGATGCGCCGCAGCTGGTTGTCGATCTGCCGTTGCAGGCGAGCGTTGTAGACGCGCAAGCCGTCGATCTGCTTGACCACTGTTTTATAGTCATTAAGAAGATCGCGGGTTTCGTCAGCGAGTCGATCGACCTTAGCTTGCGATGCTTTCGCTGCCTCGGTCTTATCAGAGCTCACCTCGAGAATATCGTCGAGTGTGCTTGCGCTAGTGCTCATTGCAGCCCCAAATAAGGCGGACAAGGAGACTACGACAGCCAGCACCTGCTTCAGTCGGTAGCTAATCATGGGAACTGTGCTTCCTGTTTCGAGAATTACTTGTTCGAGAAATTCGTTGCGTTAACTGCTTTTACTTCGCGTGCAACAGGTGCTGTTCTGCACAAGTTCCCCGCGTGACTGCACATACCTTTACCACTTTTGGAACATGCATCCGGCCCGGTATCGGCTGGCACCGATCACCCAAAAAGTGAGACCGGAAAATGATGTAAACAGATAATATCTGTCATTTCAAACACCAATCGGCGCGATTAGGGGCATTATTTGAGTCTGGGTACTTAAGTAACGTTGCCGAAGAAAAAAGTAACACTGCAAAGCCCTTTTTTTGGTGCCGCCTACTTCCGCTGCAACCTAAGCAGACTGTAGGCAGGTTTGTCGGCCTCTGCAGGAAAGTGCTCACACGCCTCCGTTAACCAATCGCCTTCAGGAAGACGGACCAGGAAAGCATCTCCCTCAGGTCGTTCGTGCACACGCGTGAGGTAAATACGCTGCGCAAGCGGAAGTGCCTGTCGATATATCTCAGCGCCCCCTATCACCATAAGCTCTTCGGCTTTAGTGTCCTTGGCAAGCTCATGCGCCAGTTCGACAGCGGACTCCAAGTCGCCTGCCGTCGAAACCCCGTCGATTTTAAGGTGTGCGTTACGGCTTACTACGATGTTGGGCCGACCAGGCAAAGGCCGCCCGATGGAATCGAAGGTTTTCCGCCCCATAATCACCGGCTTGCCGACTGTGGTGCGTTTGAAATGCGCCAGATCTGCAGGAAGATGCCATGGGAGCTGATTGTCTCGACCGATTACATCGTTATCAGCGGCGGCCACGATAATTGCGATAGGCAACATTGCTAAATCGCTACGGGCGCGGCGATGTGCGGGTGCGGATCATAGTCAAGGAGCTCAAAGTCCTCGAAAGCATAGCCGTCGATAGAAACAGGCTTACGCTTTATGTTGAGCGTTGGCAGCGGTCGTGGTGTTCGGGAGAGCTGTTCTCGAACCTGCTCTAGATGGTTCAGATAGATATGTGAGTCACCGGTGCTCACGACAATCTCACCTGGAACAAGGTCCGTTTGTTGAGCCAACATGTGCACGAGCACGGCTAACGAGGCCATATTGAACGGAAGACCGAGAAAACTATCGCTTGACCGAATGTAAAGCTGTGCCGAAAGGCGCTGGTTGGCAACGTAAAACTGATAGAGTAAATGGCAGGGCGGTAGTGCCATCCGCCCTGCTATGGCATTGTCTTTGGGCGCTACCGTTTCGTCAGGAAGGTATTCCACGTTCCATGCATGGAACAAGATTCGACGGCTGTCAGGCCGGTTTTTGAGGCAATCCACTACGTAGGCGATCTGATCAATACTCTCTCCGTTCTTGCCAGGCCAAGCGCGCCATTGCGCGCCATACACCGGGCCTAAATCGCCGTCTTCCGTCGCCCACTCGTCCCAAATACTCACTCCGTGCTCTTGCAGCCAGCGCACGTTCGTATCGCCGTTAAGGAACCAGATCAATTCGTTGATGATGCTTTTTAAGTGCAGCTTCTTAGTAGTCAGCAACGGGAACCCATCGGCAAGATCATGACGAAACTGACGGCCGAAAACAGAGAGCGTTCCGGTGCCGGTCCGATCTTCTTTGCGTACGCCATGATTCAGAATGTCTTCGAGAAGCTCGTGGTATTGCTGCATCGTCTTCCTATACTGTTGCTTTGCTGCTGCACTGCTGCTTGAAACTGCCAGATGAAACCTTTGATCTGGCCGTGGATGGTCTCGTTTAAATAAATTGATCGGCCATCGGGCGGCTTCTGCCCAAGCATTGAAGCCACGGCCCGACCCACCGGTTGGGCATCGTTCTGCCTGTGCATAAAACGAACCGAACGGGCCGCACGTCGTATTTAGGCAGATGCTGGCTTGCTTTTCCTGGAGTCGCGACCCTCTTTTTTACGACCACCGGAGCCATAAGCCAACCACAGTAAGAAAACGCCTAACAGCATCATCGGTATACAGAGAAGCTGACCGCGCGTAACCCACCCAAGGGCCTGAAAACCCAAGTGCGCATCGGGCTCTCGAAAAAACTCTACGAAGAATCGGAGCATGCCATAGCCGAGGGAAAAAACCCCTGACGCTGCATAGGTCGGCCGTGACTTTCGTGTGAACAACAGTAGAACCACAAAGAGCAACATACCTTCTAAGGCAAACTGGTAAAGCTGCGATGGGTGACGAGCCAGTTGCAGCGGGTCTTTAGGAAACACCATCGCCCAGGGCACATCGGCTGGCCGCCCCCACAGTTCTTGGCCAATAAAGTTTCCGAGCCGTCCGAGGCCTAAGCCGAGGGGCGCTAAAGGGGCCACAAAGTCCATTAATGGCCAGAACTTAATAGACTGCCGTCGAGCGTATAAATAAGTCGCGAAGATGACCCCAAGCATGCCTCCATGAAAAGACATGCCGCCCTCCCAAACCTTAAGCAGCCAGCTGGGGTCGGATAGCAGTCGATCACTACCGTAAAAGAAGACGTAGCCAAAACGCCCACCGAGAACGACCCCCAACGCGCAGTAGAAAATCAAGTCGTCAATCTGCTTCGGTTGGATAGGCGAATGGTCTCGGCGAGCGCGAGTCGACGCCAACCACCAGGCGAAAGCGAGACCGGCAAGATAGGTAAGTCCGTACCAGTGAATTTTTAGTGGACCAACCGCAAGGGCGACTGGGTCTATCTCGGGGTAAGCAAGCATTTTTTAGGGCACTCGCGGCTGAATCCGCTGTCTTACTGGCGCCAGTCGGACGAAGGCTTTTTGAGAACGTGTTGCCGAGGCAGGCGAAGCAGCAGCCAAGGAGTAGCCAGGCGATCTAGTCGACGGATTAAGCTGGATCAACATGTATACATGGATAGGAGTGGGAAAAGCTTGTCGCTGCTCGTGTTATTGAAATATTGCTGCTTCGTTGCGCACCAACGTCGTGCCATGTGGTTCTGGCCACATCGCGCTTGCGAACGCATTATTATTGACCCGATCAGGATGTACAAACTCTACCTTCACAAATAGCAGTACGCTGACTTCACAAACCAAACTTTCTTATATCTATGTGCTTAATTATTTTCGCCTGGCAACAGCACCCCGATGCGTCACTACTACTGGCCGCCAACAGAGATGAGTTCCATGCTCGACCCAGTGCAGAGTTGGCGTTTTGGAAAGATGACTCCAAGGTGCTGGCTGGCCGTGATCTAGAAGCCCACGGTACCTGGCTGGGGGTAAGTCGCTCGGGGCGCTTTGCGGCGGTCACCAACGTCCGGGACCCCAATGGCGCGAGGGCGAAATCCGTAAGATCTCGAGGAGATTTACCGGGCAATTTCCTAAGGGGAGTTGCGACCCCGATGGAATACCTCATGCAGATCGCCGAGGTGGCGATGGAATACCAGGGTTTTAACTTACTGGTTGGTGATGGCAAGACTCTAGCGTACATCAATAAAGACGAAGACGAGATCAGTCAGCCGCGAGAACTCACGCCCGGAGTCTACGGCGTCAGCAATGCATCGATAGACACTCCCTGGCCAAAACTAGTCGCGGGCAAGGCGAAGTTGGAGAGCTTGCTGGAAAGCGGTGAGATGATCCCAGCGCATGAGTCTCTTCGCCGCTGCATTCATGGACGAGCACTCGCGTCGACCGGACAGCCACACGACGTTGGCCTAAAAGGGGAAATGGCAAAACAGCTCTCAGCACAATTCATCGTCACACCAAGCTATGGGACGCGCTGCAGCTCGACGGTTCGTATCTATCCGGATGGCAGTCTGGATATTGAAGAGCAGCGTTTTGACCCCATGGGTGCGGTCTCTGGGTCCAGCCACTTCAGCCTAGAAGCGCAAAGCTAGATCAAACGACGGGCTCGGGAGCGATCGAAATGACATCTCGGTCGCGCAGGAACACTTCGAGTCGCTGCTGGACCGCAAGACTACTGTCCAGCGTTTGAACCTCCTCTAGAATCGTTTTCGCATCGCGTGCCGTTAACGATCGAATCGCTTGCTTCACCCTAGGCAAACTAGTCGAGTTCATAGAAAGAACGCTGTAACCCATCGCTATTAGGAGTATGGCCGCTTGCGGGTTACCTGCCAGCTCACCGCAGATGCTTACCTGCTTGCCCGCCGCGCGCGCGGTCACGGCTACATGCTCAAGCGCCGAAAGAACTGCGGGGTGAAAAGCGTGATACAGATCAGACACCCGCGCGTTGTTTCGGTCGACAGCCAAGAGATACTGCGTCAAATCGTTGCTTCCGACGGAAAGAAAGTCGACGCGTTCAGCCAAAGCCTTGGCCTGATATACCGCCGCAGGTACTTCCACCATCACCCCAATAGGCGGCATCGGGGTTTCTATGCCTTCTTGCGCTAATTCCTCATGACTGCGTCGAATAAGTGCTAAAGCCTCTTCGAGCTCGGGAATGTTCGACACCATCGGAAGCATGACTCGAAGATTGCCCAGTCCCTCGTTGGCCTTGAACATCGCCCGGAGCTGAGCGAGGAGAATCTCCGGATGGTCCAGGGTGACTCGAATGCCGCGCCAGCCCAAGAACGGGTTTGCCTCGTCAATGGGAAAGTAGGGAAGGGCCTTGTCACCACCAATATCGAGTGTGCGCATGGTCACCGGATGCGGCGCAAACGCTGCCAGTTGCTCACGGTAGATCTGACGCTGCTCCTCCTCAGAAGGAAAGCGATCACGCATGAGGAACGGTACTTCGGTACGAAAGAGACCAACGCCTTGCGCTCCACTTTCGAGTGAACGAGCAACATCAGCCATAAGGCCCGTATTCACCCAAAGTTCAAAGCGCTGCTTATCGAGCGTCTCACAGGGCAAGTCCCTGAGCGCCTCGAGGTCCCTATTAATTTCCTTGTCTTGATTGACGATCTCTGCGAAGCGGGCGCGTACTTCTTCTGTGGGATTGAGATGGACATTGCCGTTATATCCGTCAATGACCAGTGACATACCGCTGAGCCGTGTATAGGGAAGATCCACAGCTCCCATTACCGTAGGAATGCCCATTGCGCGTGCAAGTATTGCCACGTGCGAATTGCCCGATCCTCGAATAGATACCATCCCTGCGAGACGCTCCCGCGGTATCTCGCCAAGCATGGAGGCAGTGAGCTCCTCGCCCACAAGAATCGTCTGTTCCGGGAAGACTCGGTTTTCCCGGTCTTCCTCCTGCAAGTAAGAGAGAACGCGCTCACCCAAGTCTTTTACATCGACCGCGCGCTCACGGAGGTAGCTGTGCTCCATCGCCTCAAAATGACGAATGTGCTCGATCATTACTTGAGCGAGTGCGCCTTGAGCCCAGTAGCCGGACTTGATAAGGGACGCCACTTCGCCGCCGATGGCGGAATCGTCCAGAATGCCAAGGTAGACATCAAAAAGAGCCAAGTCTTCGGGACTTAACTTATCACGCAGGTTCTCAGCAACTGACTCGATATCAACACGAACCTGCGACAGCGCGCGCTTAAAGGCTCGTAACTCTGCTCTTCGATTGCCTGTTTGTTGACGGGGAACGGTGTAGAGGTCCGCTACCGGTGAGACAACCACCGCTGTTCCAATGCCGACCCCGGGTGCGCCAGCGACCCCGCTGATGCGCGTGTAAACTCGATCTCGCTCCGGGCTGCTCTCGTCGAGGACATCGCCTGTGACCAACGCATGAGCAACCGCTCCGGCAAGTTGAGCAGACATCGTGACCAGGAACGCTTCTTCACTTTCATCAAAGCGTCGGCGCTGTGCTTCCTGTACCACCAAGACACCAAGCACTTCCCTTTGGTGAATAATCGGCACGCCCAGGAAGGCATTAAAAGGCTCCTCGCCTATGTCGGGGAAAAACTGAAAGTTGGGATGCTGGGCCGCGTCGTCTAGGTTGATTGCCTCTTCACGCTGCGCAACTAAGCCAACAAGACCTTCGCCGGCGTTAAGAAATGCTTTACCAACCTGATCCGCATTAAGTCCTTCGGTAGCGCGAAAGACGTAGCGCTCCGTATCGCGATCGCGCAGATAAACACTGCACACTTCCGTACCCATGGCCATGCGAACGCGTGAGACGATAATCAGCAGAACCTCTTCCAAGGATTCGGCCGCATTAACCTCTAGGACGATGTTTCGGAGCAGCGCTAGCACGTTTCCATCACCCCGACGCTTTACCGCTTGTCATTCGTGCGAGCGGCTCGGCCAACTCTCGCAGAGCCCGCCGATACACATCGCGCTTGAAGTAAACCACCTGATTGAGCGGATACCAGTAGGACACCCACTGCCAGTGATCGAACTCTGGCTTTGCGTGCTCATCTAGACGTATCGCGCTATCAGCAGCGCGCATATGCAGTAGAAACCATTTTTGCTTTTGGCCGACACAAAGGGGCTTTTGTCCCCGTCGTTGATATTGCTTCGGCAGTCGGTAACGCAGCCATCCTTTTGTACTCGCGACGAGTTCCACTTGATCTTGATCGAGACCAACCTCTTCCATCAGCTCCCGATAGAGCGCCTGTTCGGGCTGTTCGTCTCGACGGATGCCTCCTTGGGGAAACTGCCAGGCATCACGACCGCCGACGCGACGAGCCCATAAGAGCCTGCCCTCGTCATTGGCGATCATAATGCCTACATTGGGTCGAAACCCCTGGGAGTCGATCATTGTTATCTCTGTTTGGATCGAGAGTGCGCTAGATTGTTCCACACTTTCGAAAAGCTGAGAAATGTAGCGCCAAGCGGCTGCCGGTCTCATACTCCAGCAGTCGGCATCAATGGATGCTTGAGGCAAACGTTTGCAAGGCCGCTCTTACGTAAGGACCACTTTAGATGGCGCTGGCGATTTTTGATCTCGATAACACTTTAATCGCGGGTGACAGCGACCACCTCTGGGGCGTATTCCTGTGCGAGCGAGGCTTCGTCGATGCGGAGAGCTTCCGCCGTCAAAACGAGCAATTTTTCGAAGACTACAAGCATGGCAAGTTAGACATTGAAGCTTACCTTCGTTTCGAACTTGGGGTCCTTGCAGGAAATACGGTGAACGATCTTCAACCGCTTATTCGGGAATTCCTTGAATGCTATGTAAAGCCGATCATGCTACCAAAGGCGCAAACACTCATCGAGAAGCACAAACAGCAGGGTGATCAGCTGTTGATCATCACCGCGACAAACGAGTTCATAGCCAAACCGGTTGCCCAGCTACTGGGGATCGATGGCTTGCTAGGATGTGGTGTCGAAATCATCGATGGCGTCGTAAGTGGCAACTTCACGGGAACTCTGACCTACCAGGAAGGGAAAATACACCGGCTCAGAGAATGGTTAAGCGAGCAGGGCATGTCGGCTAGTGAGGCCGAAGCGGTACTCAACACCGCTATCTTTTACAGTGATTCCCACAACGACCTTCCGTTGCTCAGTCTGGTCGGGCATCCGGTCGTGGTCGACGGCGATGAAGAGCTTCTACGCACCGCAAAGGAGCGAGACTGGCGTTGCATCAGCCTCAGAAAGTAGAGGCTGACCTGGTCGATATGCAAAAGTGGTCGGTAAGCTAAAGTGCTCGGTAGACAGCATACTCTGCGTGTTGAAGCTGATTCGCAAACAAAAGACCGTCTCGCTAGCGCAAGCGAGCCCGAAGAGGAGCCGCTAAGCTTGTTGAGCTTAAGCGTCTTCCTCGCAGTGAGCCTGGTAGGCTTCCGAATCCAGTAGCAGCGACTCCACCTCGGCGACGTCCTGCGGCTGGAGGCGAAAAAACCAACCGTCATGGTAGGGATCGCCATTGACGGTTTCCGGTGTGTCCTCAAGCTCGCTGTTGACCGCTACAACAGTTCCGCTGACCGGCGCATAGATATCGGACGCCGCCTTGACCGACTCAACCACCCCAGCCTCATCACCGGCGGCCAACTCCGCGTCGAGATCGGGAAGTTCCACGAAGACGACGTCACCCAGTGCCTCTTGTGCATGGTCGCTAATACCAACGGTTACTGTTCCATCATCCTCGACGCGAGCCCACTCATGACTTCTTGCATAGCGCAGCTCCGGGAGCACCTGACTCATTGACTTGACCTCAAAAAGCGATTGTTTTGTTGTTCGGCGATTCTAGCGATGGCAGGGTAAATAACAACGGTGACAGACCCTTTCTAATGGATTCATGAGTTTATGCCCGTGAGCGCCCACGAACTCTCACTAACCCCCAACACGCTAACCCCCAATACCTAACGCCAAAAAGAGTGCACACAAAAACGCACCTAGTCTAAAAGTTCCCACTGGTAGGCCGCTAGACTCCCACACCCATAGCGTGCCGAATAATCCGACGCTTTACCGCTGGCATTGCCGCTACACCCTGCATGCCAGCGTTGCGCATCCACCGCAGCGCTGGGGCCTCTTGCTCGAACAATCGCTTGAATCCATCCATTGCGGCCATCATCAGTAAGTTATCGCCCTTGCGTCTGCGTTGATAGCGCTTAAGTAGCACCTCACTACCAAAATCCAGTGTTCGTTCCTTAGCACGAACG
>JBCCQO010000047.1:0-12923 GCA_039024595.1 Pseudomonadota bacterium
CGACAGCACGTCAGCGGCGGGTGCGACCGTACCCACTTTTGCATCGCGAATATAAGTCCAAGCCACCGTAAACAACTGGATTAACACAACCGCAAGAACCAATAGCAGAGCAAGCTCCACACCTCGCTCCGCGCGATGGGGGGGGCCTTTGCCGAGATATCGTGCCCGAAGGTTCATGAACGAGCCTGTAGCGCCATTACTTGCACCACTGCCGTCAACGACTGAGGCTGAGAAGTGTTGCTGCGACGGCGGCTTTGTCGGGTAGGAAAGGTATCCAAATTTTCAATCAGTAGCACGGGAGAGTGAGCGGCTAGGCCGATCAATGCACTATCTAAGGAAGGCAGTGAACCGGTCACCGTTAACTTAACCTGCACTCGCTTGAAATCTTCGTCGTCCTTTACCGGTAGAACCTGCGAGTTGCTGACGCTGAATCCGGACTCCAGAAATATCTGGCGAACAGAGGACTGGAGAGCGGCGGCCAGTTCTGAGTCGTCTTGGCTCGATGGATAGGTAGTTGCACTCAGCACTGCTTGTGCAGCCGTATTTTGTTCGAGAATCACAGCATTTTTTGCTTGTAGGCCGCTGAGACGTTCCAGCCTCGGCTCGATGCGTTCGCGTTCGGCAGCGTACTCAAAGCCCAGCCCCAGCACACCAAACAGAACGTTGGCGTACAGTATCAGGGGTACCAGCAGGGTAACTGCGACGAAGAAAAAACTAACACGATGTTCTTGGATCCAGTTCACGAAGGATCCTCCTCATCACTTTTAATTTCTATCTTGAGATTAAATTGCTCAAGGCCGCTGTTCCCAACCGTTGTGATGGGTCCGAGTGCTTCTACCGCTTCGTAAGCGGCATCGGAAGCGAGGCTTTGCATAACGAGTGCTGCGTCCGAAGAGCGACCCCTGACTCGCAGTTCCCGACCGCGAGACGAAAAGTGAGTAACGAACGTGTCGTCACCGAGTAATTTGGTGAGTCTTGCAAGCTCTAAGTGTGGGTTCGGATAGTCCTCCTGGACGACGGTCGCCTTACTGAGAACTTCATTTGCAAGAACGAGCGAGTCGCGCGCAGCTACTGCCCCCCTCGTATCTCTTGCAAAAATTGATGCAGCGTCGGAAAGCTTATCTAGAGCCACTTTTTGTTGAAAAGAGAACAGCGAAGCGCTGACTAAAAGAGCGAGTAGAACGCCTCCCACCAGAGCAGAAACACGCAGCAGCCGTCGACGGTAGAGTCGGTCCCGCTCATACTCTTCCGGGAGGTTGAAGGCCACAAAGGCAGAACCTGCTCGAGCCCAGAGTTCGGCACCGACTTTTTCCGACTCGGCCACCAAGGCGAGACTCGCGAACCAGCGATTAATGGCTAGCTTCGAACAAACCGCCAGCGCGATACGCGCAGTACCCTCGTCGCGCCCGACTTCTGACCAGCCGCTCACTGTGTCCTCACGCTCAAAGGGACTTAAGGCGGCCAGTTCCAGATCGACCACGGACTGAACCTCCGCCAATGCCGAGAGCGGTACGTGAATCTCCCGGGTCAGAACGAAATCGTCTGGCACAATAAACGCTCGACAAGTCGCCTCATCCGGCTCATTTAACAGCTCACGCCCGTTGTGAACGAACAACAGCTGATCGCCGTCGTGCAAGCGTACAACTTCATCCAAGTGGCCTCGTATCGGTGAATCAGAAGCAAAAAGGAACTCGCGCCAGGCCGTAGACCAATAGCGGCCCAGTGAGCGGGTATCGACTCCGAACAGTTCCCACTGGTTTACGCTATCAGTCATCGAATGCAGATCCGGTAGTGGTTTGAGTGCCCATTAATCCGGGAACTTCTTCCGCAAAAAAACTATCGCTAGCAACGCTCATCGGCACAAAACATCCGACGGGCATCTCCAACATTGTTTGCTGTTCGGCCATACCTAGGCACCCGCGCCTTTACTTACTACACGAGCCGAATCGACTTGTAGAGCACGCCAAGGCAATCCAGCTTGACGTCCACCAAGCGTCACCCACTTACGCCGCAACCAGTGCCGCCCATCTACGGTTGCAAGAGCATCGACCCTGATAGGTGCACTGGCAAGCTTGTTAGCTTCGGCGGGGATATTTGCGGCTGGATCGCCGAAGGCTGCCCGCTTTGCAGGAGAAACTGCCTGTAGAAGCCGCAAAGCCTGGCGCGAGCGCAAGTTGTCTGCCGCTAAGCCAGAACGACCGTTAGAGCGCGAAACATAGACGTAGTCCGCAAACACATCGAGTACAGCCCTGTTGACTCCAGGTATCTCTAGCATGTCTTCAAGGACCGTAATCCTCTTTCCGTTAGCTGCGGGCCCGCCTCGCCATTGTACAACAGCGTCAACAACGGCCGGGACTTGTTCCGCCGGCACTGCACCGGAAATGCGCAATAACTCAGCCAGTAGATCACGATTTGCAGACCTTGGATCGATGTGCAACGCCACCGGTATCGCAAGCACGCGAAACTGGATGTCACCGACCGTATACATTCCTCCGCTGACCGAGGTGGAACCTACGCCAGCCGACTCGAACCGCCCGCTCACCGCATCCGCCAAAAAAAGATTGATCGCGCCATCTCCCGCCGCCGCAACCTGCGCTTTTTCCCTGTGTAAAGTGGCGTAACGTACATCGGTTCGCGCTGCGGCAACGACACCGGCGACGAGTAGGGACATAGCAGCGATAAACCAGACAACGATGGCCAAGGCGACACCACGTTGGTGCTGAGCGGAAAATTTTGTCGATCGAAGTTTCACTCCGTTCATAGCTTGCACTCCACGCTCACATGCCACGGCTAAGACGCCACATTGACGATTAAGTCTGGCCAGTAGCGACTAGACGCTCTTATTCGCATCCGTACCCAACCGGGTGCGCCGCGTCTATCCCATTCTTCAAACCACTCGCCCCCAGGGTCGCGGCGGTAGCTCACAGAAAACTCCTCAAGCTTGTCCACTAACGTCCTCGAAGGGACGTTATTCCAAGGCTGCAACTCCCGTCCGGGTAGGCGGCGCTGCCAGCGCATGACTAAAGAGGCATCTTCTTGCGCTACTCGAATCACGTAGTGGCCGCCCACCCCATCACCAATTCGTACGCGCGCGGCCCAGAGAAGGTAGCCACTGCCAAGTTCGAAAATAGCCTCTTCGCTACCACTTCCGCCGAGAGAGAGTCCGCCGCTTCCGCTACCTATCGTGGTCGCCTCAAGGGCATCGCGAAGAAAGGATCCCACCGTTCGCAGCTCATCGTTCCTGGTAGCTACGGCAGTGAGAGAAAGTTGCGTACTGGCAAGCGTCCGCAATCCGGAAACGGTGGCGAGAAGCACCAGGGAAAGAATCGAGATACCAACCAATACCTCAACCAAGGTAAAACCCTGAGATGGCCCAGACGATTGCATCAACGCGTACCCGCGACGACAGAGTGGAGGGTTACCCCGCGAGTGCCACGCCCCTCCGGCCAACTTACGTTGACTTGAAGGCGCTGAAGTTGCCCAGGACGTATTCTGCTCGGTGTGGCAACCGGGACCGGTGACGCAGAAACGGCCCATCGAAAACCACCGGCGGTTTCTCCCGACTGACTCATACCCGCTTCGGGAACAACGCTGTGATCCGCCACTAAAGAACGAGCCAGCTCAACCGCATACGCATATCGCTCGTCTGTGCGCAAATTGCGCGTAGCGCCGCCGACGGCCTGGTATAGCGCTCCTAGAGAGAGCCCTAATATCGTAATCGCAACCAGCAACTCGAGCAGCGAGAAGCCCCTGCGCGATTTCCGCGAAGCAGCTCGCTGCAAGTTAAAAGCACGAGATTCAGAGCGACGCCTGTTCGACACGGCCTATTAACCAGTCAACGGTAACGCGTGTGCCCGAACCATCCGCTCTCGCCAGATCAACCCCACCCCCGCTCGAGCTACCATCGGGATAAAAACGAATCACCCCTGTTTGATCGAAGTTCAGCTCCGCCGCTCCATGAACTTGCAAGCGAACCGCATCAGAGAGCGTTGCGCGCTTGCGAGAGTTCCAAATCTGATTGGATGAGGGCTTTACCATCACGTCCTGATAGGTACCGGTCGCTAAGGCTCGTTCGCGGGCGCTATTAAGAAACTCCATCGTCGTGCGAACAGCTTGACGTCGCTGCATTCCGTCATAGAGCTGTATCGAAGAGGGTACGGCAACCGCCATCACGAAACCTACGATGGCTATCGCAACCAGCATCTCAACCAAACTAAAGCCTGTCGACGGCGTTCGTAGCATCTAGCGGCGCAACCTCCGAACTGCGTAGAGTCGTTTAAGAAGCAAAACCCTATTGCCAGTTCCCTACGTCAGAATCTTCACCATCTCCTCCTGGCTGACCGTTTTGACCATAGCTATAGACATCGAGCTCACCTTGGTCGCCGGGATACTTGTAGATGTAATCGCGATCCCAAGGGTCTTTTGGAAGTTTTCCTTTCTTAAGATAGGGACCGTTCCAACCCGACACTCCTCCCGGATTCCCCACGAGAGCCGCAAGTCCCTGCTCGTTGTTGGGAAAGCGGCCTACATCGAGTTTGTACATCTCAAGAGCCTGCTCAAGATCTCGAATTTGAATAAGCGCCGTTTTCGTCTTGGCACCGCCCAGGCTGTTTAAGACCTGTGGGCCTACCAGGCCCATCAGGAGTCCCAGGATTGCTAGCACAACCAGAATCTCGACGAGGGTGAATCCCGAAAGGTGGCGAGGTGTAGGGGTTCTCATAGCATGTCTTCCTAAGCTAGTAGCTTGTATCGCTGGCAATGGCGTCGTCTCTGCGCTCATCACAAAGCAAGATTGTTGACTGAGGTGATACCGAGAATGATCGCGACGATAATAAAGCCAATGATCAAACCCATACCAAGAATCAAAGCCGGCTCTAGCAGCGTAAGGCCGCGTTTCACTCCTGTGCTAACGTGATCGTCGAATACCTTCGCCAGCTCGAGCATCATTTTATCGAGCGCACCGGACTCTTCGCCCACACGAGTCATTTGAATCACTAGAGGTGTGAACATTCTAGTTTCCGCTAAGGCCACGGACATACGCTGTCCGGCTTTTACCGCCGGCGACAGGGCAGAAAGCGCGGTTCGCAGGACTGTATTGCCGACCGTTTCCAGAGCGATATCAATCGCTCGCAATAGCGGCACACCATTAGACAGCAGAGTGCCTAAGGTTCTCGCAAAACGTGCCATTTCAAACTCAAAGACGATCGTTCCAACCACAGGCGCTCGCAGTAACCGCTGGTGCCAACTCCGGCGTCCCTTATCGCTGCGCAGCCAGCGTCTAAACCACAGCACGGCGCCAACGAGTACCAGTGCGAGCAACCAGAACCAGGCCTTCAAGAAGTCGGCAGCACCGATGACCATTTCCGTCAGCAGCGGTAGCCCATCACCCATGTCATCGAACAGTTCTTGGAACTGGGGTACGACCAAACCGAGCATCATAAATACTGAGGCCGTTGCCACGACCAGCAAAATCGCTGGATAGACTAGTGCTGACACCACCGTGTCACGATTGGCTTTTGCTTCTTCCAAATGGGCAACCAACCGATCTAGCACGTTCGACATCTCCCCGCTCGCCTCGCCGGAGCGCACCATACTGATGTAAAAACGCCCGAATAGGTCTACATAGGGCTCAAGGGATACGGAAAGCGCCTTGCCGTCTTTAACGGACTTTAAGATATCGCCTAGTAGCGCGCCCATCGACGGAACTGCCGACATATCGATCAGCACTTTTAACGAGCGGTCCAGAGGAAGCCCCGCTCGTAAGAGCACGGCGAGCTCAGAGGTCATAGCCAGAACGTCTTGCCGATTTGGTGCTCGACCTCGACTACGTGCAAGCGCAGCGCCTTCAGCTTCGGACTTCAGCGATAAAAGCGTCAGCCCTCGGGCGCGTAATTGGCGAGACGCCAGCTCCATTCCTGAAGCCTCTAGCGTCCCATCGATGGGCTTCCCGTCACGACCAACCGCCCGATAGTAAAAAACCGCCATGCAGCTAGCTCACTCTCAAACCGCTGCGATGCTATTCAGCTCACGGCACTTCAGTGGCTTACACACCCACTTCATGCGGGCATCGGCTGCAGCTGACTGACTTCTGCGCCACCCTCGGGCAGCTCCGGTTGCAAATCGGCGCTTTGATCCTGGGTTACGCGAAGCACCTCTTGTAAAGAAGTCTCGCCGGCAACCACCTTCCGCAGACCATCCTCATAGAGCGTAATCATGCCTTGCTCACGAGCTGCGCTGTGAAGCTCGGTAGCATCGGCTCCGGACTGAATCACTTCCCGAATGCCGTCATCAAGCACAAAGAGCTCATGGATCGACGTTCGCCCTAGATAACCCGTGTGCATGCATCGTTGACAGCTGCCCGCTTCGTATACTCGTCGTTGCCCCGGTTCAAAAAACCGCTTTATGCCGTACTGCGCCTGTGCCGTATCAGATAGCTCAGTCGGGCGCTTGCAGTCGGCACACAGAGTTCGCAGCAGGCGCTGCGCCAGCACACCATTCACTGAGGAAGTGATCAGGTATCGCTCGATACCCATATCTTCAAGGCGTGTGATCGCACCTGCGGCAGTATTGGTATGTAATGTCGATAGGACCAAATGGCCCGTCAAGGCCGACTGAACGCCAATCTGGGCTGTCTCTGTATCACGCATCTCACCGATCATAATGATGTCTGGATCTTGTCGTAAGATCGCCCGCAGTGACACCGCAAAGGTGAGATCGATTTGCGCATTTACCGGGATTTGATTGATGCCATGGAGCTGGTATTCGACCGGATCCTCTACCGTAATGATCTTTCGATCACTGGCATCCATTGAGGCCAGAGAGGCATATAGCGTAGTAGTTTTTCCCGATCCGGTTGGCCCCGTGACGAGCAATACGCCATGGGGGCTGGCGAGAAGCTTCTGGTATTTAAACAGCGTGTCTTCACTAAAGCCCATATCGGGCAACGACAGACGAATACTCTCGCGATCAAGAACACGCAGCACGATACTCTCACCGTGGACCGTTGGTATTGTTGATACACGTAAATCCAACTCGTGTCCCTTTACGCGGGTCATGATGCGTCCATCTTGTGGCAGACGTCGTTCAGCAATGTTCATCTGAGCCAGCAACTTCACCCGCGATGCAATCGCTGGAGCGAGGTTTGCGGGAGGCGCGTCTGAGACGTCCTGCAAAACACCGTCAACCCGATAGCGTAAATGCAAGCCGTCCTCAAAAGGTTCGATGTGAATATCCGATGCGGAGAGATCGAGCGCGCGATGGATAATTTGGTTTACCAAGCGAATAACTGGGGCCTCGCTGGCGAGGTCGCGCAGATGCTCAATGAACTCTTCATCGGACTGACCGGCGTACTGATCGAGATCATCTTCGTCGCTGGCATTGTCGTCGCTTTCAGCCAGCATGAGTTCGAGCGCTTTGTTGACGTCTCCGTCCGTACCCAAAACCAAGGTGATGGTCCGCTCTAGCGCCAGTGAAAGCGCCTTTTTTAGATAAGGATCTTGCGGTACGGAAGCCGCAAAAATTGCTTCATCGTTAGTCAGACTAATCGGTACTGCGTTGTTGCTGACGAGAAAATCTCTTGAAACACCATCGGGCACCGCGGGTGTTTCAGGAAAATCCGCATAGGGTAGTAGTGGTGTTTGAAGCTGCTCACTCAACGCAGCAGCGACGTCTGCCTCAGATACCAGCCCAAGCTTGACTAATACACGGCCAAAGAGATCGCCCATCTCCGCTTGCGCGAGCAAAGCGCGCTCCACATCGCGCTCGCTAAGCTTGCCCTGCGCAATGAGCATTTCGCCCAGCTTTTTAGTTGCTTCCGCTACAGCCATTTGGCAACGCCTACAGACCCTTTCGCTTCATTCATTCCATTGGACCGCTATTTCGTTCAGATGTTCGCCATAGCTAAGAGCGAGCGCGGCTTCCATTCGTCCGTTGAGTGTAATGATAACGTGTGGCGGCGATATTCATTCAATGATCGCGCGATCGAATTTGTAGCCCCTTTTTTAGCTCGGCTTTGGCTCTACCTTGGCTCTACTGTGGCTCGACCGTTAAAAGGAAGCCTGCGCGGTGTCTTGGGTGAAAAAAAGGCCCTAAATCTTTAGCGCCGCAAGTTGCGAAATCGGTAAACGAAGATCCATTCGCCCGGGTACGCCCACCCGCCAAAATGGACGGGCGAGCATTTCTGAGCTGCTAGCCGGGAAAAGCGTAGTCTTTGAATTGCTCTCGCAAGCCGACTTTATGGATTTTGCCCGTCGCTCCATGGGGAAGTTCATCGACGAACTCCACCGCGTCGGGCACCCACCATTTGGCGATCTTCCCATCGAACCAGGCCAGCATCTCATCAGCACTAAGATCGTCTGCGCCCGGCGCCTTCACAACTACAAGCAACGGTCTCTCGGACCATTTAGGATGATAGCGTCCAATGACGGCTGCCTCGGCAACCTTCGGATGATCGGTAGCCACGTTCTCAACGTCAATGGATGAAATCCATTCACCACCGGACTTGATGACGTCTTTCGTGCGATCTGTGATTGCCATATATCCATCAGGATCGATGGTTGCGACATCGCCAGTCTCGAACCATCCATCCTCTGCATGAGCGCTGGATTCTCCCTCCAATTTGTAATAGTTGGAACAAATCCAGGGGCCTCGAACCTTAAGGGAGCCGAAAGCAACGCCGTCCCAAGGCAGCTCCTTCCCCGCATCATCGACGATTTTCATTTCTACACCGAAGACCGGTCGGCCCGCTTTTAGTCTTTGCTTTGCAAACGCCTCCTCGCCATAGCTCTCTCTCGCTGGCGTACTCTCATTCACAGAGCCCAGTGGACTCATTTCTGTCATTCCCCATCCAACGCGGGTTTCCACCCCGTAGCGATCAAAGTCTTCCATGACTGACAAAGGGCATGCGGCCCCGCCCACCACAACCATCGTCATTGACTCAATGGTCTCGCCCGATTGCTTGAGGTGCGCCAAAAGACCCAACCAGACCGTCGGCACTCCCGCGGATTTGGTCACGCCTTCTTCGTTGATAAGCGCGGACAGCGTTGGCCCATCTCCCATCTTATTGCCGGGGAAGACCAGCTTTGCACCAACCATGGGGCAAGCATAGGGAGTTCCCCATGCGTTTACGTGAAACATGGGTACGATAGGTAGCACCGCGTCACGACCCGATACGCCCATGGTGTCCGGCATAAGAGACGCGTAAGCGTGCAGCATCGTTGAGCGGTGAGAATACAGCACGCCTTTGGGATTGCCGGTCGTTCCGGAGGTGTAGCACAGAGCACAGGCATCGTTTTCGTCTATCTTCGGCCAGGCAAACGCCTCCGATCCGCTTTCAACAAAATCCTCATAGCAGACCACGTTGGCTAGGCCGCTTTCCGGCATAAGAGACGCGGGAGCAAGAACCACCCAGTGTTCGACGAGGGGACATTGACCAGCAACCGCCTCGATCAGCGGCATGAAATCTGGATCAACGAAAACGGCCTTATCTTCAGCGTGATTGATGATGTATACGATTTGCTCTGGGAACAGACGCGGGTTAATCGTATGACAAACATAACCACTGCACGCCGAAGCATAGTAGGTTTCAAAGTGTCGATAGTCATTCCAGGCAAGCGTTGCGAGGCGGTCTCCTCGAGCCAAATCCCAGTGACTTAGCGCGTCGGCTAACTTTCGCGCCCGAGCAAACGCTTCCCGGTAGGTATACCGATGACGCGGGTTGTCCTTCGTCACGGAAACAATTTCTTCCTTACCATGAACTCGTTCAGCGTGGTCCATGATCGAGTTGATGGTCAGGGGAACGTCCATCATCAAGCCGTTCATCTACATCTCCTTTTATTCGTATGTTTTGTAGGTTTTTCTAATCGGAATCTTGTTGTACCTGTTGATAGCAGGAAAAAGCCGGATAGGCCCAGGATTAGCTTAGCCTTCGCCAACCTTTCGCCAACCCCTCGCTTCTTTCACAGTGCGACCGTCTTGTTCTAATTTCAGAAGATGCGCCGTGAGGGAAAGCTTGGCCCATCTATGCATCTGCTTAGGAACATCGTCGTAAACGACTTCTACCAATGCGTCGAGACCAAGAGCGGTCGCTTTTAGTGCGTCTACTACTTTCTGCTCGCGACTCAGTCTATGCGCTTTTACCCGCTTAATCTCATCGTGCGGGTCCTCGATGAGTGTCCCATGAGCAGGAGCTATTACGTTCATATCGATAGTTGCGAGCAAGTCGAGGGAGTTTAAATAATCAGCCATGTCCCCTTCCGGAGGAATGATGACGACCGTACTCCCACTCATCACATGATCGCCCGAAAACAGCACCCCATCGGCTTCGGATAAAAAACAGTAGTGATTAGCAACATGACCTGGCGTGTACAAAGCCTTTAGGGAAACTTCGCCGTTGCTGATCAGACCCCCGTGCTGCGGTTGTTCATCGGGAGCAAAACTCTGATCCTGATTCTCCACAGTTGCCGGTAGCGCACCAACGACTTTAGCTCCGGTCATCTCCGCAAGCGGTTTGCTCGCTGGAGAATGGTCTGGATGCGTGTGCGTACATAAGATGTGAGAAACCTCTCCATCCGTCAGCGAGAGGATCGCATCAATATGCGAGTCGATAACCGGACCGGGATCAATGACCATGTAGCTACGCCTACCAACGATGTAGCTATTAGTCCCGTTGGCGGTCATGGGGCTCGGATTGGGCGCCGTCAGACAGCGAACGGTAGAACTCAAACGCTGTACGGATCGGGAATCTGTCATGGATCTATCACCGTTCTATAGTCAGCTAAACGAGCGTCACGCAGGCTAGGAGCGCATTCACGCTTCCTGAGCAAGTAGCTGCGCAATAGTTATGTTCGCTTCGACGTCGGCTTCATAGTCAACGCCATCGACTTCAAAGCCGAACAGCTGAAGAAACTCCCTACGGTACCCTTCAAAATCGGACAGCTGATTTAAGTTGTTCGTATCGATAGCGGCCCAAAGATCCGCGACCGCCGCCTGCACCTCAGCGTCCAGCTCTTTTCCGTCGGCTCGCAGCCGACCTTCGGAATCGAGCGCAGGTTGATCGCTGTAGAGTGAATCACGAAAGAGCGTGTCGATTTGCTCGATACAACCCTCATGGGTCCCCCGCTCCTTCATTACCTTAAACAGAATTGCCAGGTAGATCGGCATGGCGGGAATTGCGGCACTCGCCTGTGTCACTACCGCCTTCAACACAGAAACCCGAGCATCACCCCCCCTCGACGCTAGACGCTCGCGAATCGACAAGACGCGCCGATCCAGGTCCTGCTTCGCCGCACCAATCGTTCCATGCCAGTAAATGTCCCAGGTGAGCTTTTCACCTATATAGGTGTAGGCGGTAGTCTTCGCACCATTGGCAAGCACCCCGGCCTCGTCTAAAGCCTCAATCCAGTACTGCCAATCCTCACCGCCCATAACGGCCACTGTATTGGCTATTTCTTCGTCACTGGCTGGATCAAGGTGGAACTCCTGAATCTCGCCTTTATCCGTGTTGATTCCTTTTTGAGTAGTAGCATTACCGATCGGCTTTAGGGTTGAGTTGTGTACCGCTCCGGTTTTGGGATGAACTCGCCGCGGCGCGGCCAACGAATAAACCACAAGATCGACCTGTCCCATAGATGCTTTGATCTCAGCGATGGCTTGCTGCTTGACGTCATCACTGAACGCATCGCCGTTTATGCTCTTGGCGTAGAGACCCGCGGCTTCAGCTTCTTTATGAAAGGCAGCAGAGTTATACCACCCGGCCGTTCCGGGCTTGCGCTCCGTGCCAGGCTTCTCAAAGAAAACGCCGAGGGTGGCTGCTCCGCTAGCAAAGGCCGCGACGATTCGGGAGGCCAGGCCGTATCCAGTCGAAGAACCGATGACCAACACCCGTTTCGGTCCGTCCTCTATTACGCCGTTACTGCGAACGTATTCGATTTGTCGTGCTACATTTTCGGCACAACCGACCGGATGGGTCGTCGTGCATAAGAACCCGCGGACGCGCGGCTTGATTACCATAGTATCGTTACCAAAAGCTGAGTCAGAAAAGCGCTCTCTTGTAGTGAGGGCAACCCTGTTCTTGAGCGGTTCGTAGTTTACTCAAGCTCGGGGTGAGCATTCCAATAGTTCGTGACGGTGTTCTGAGTAGATGCGAGAACACGCCGCGATGCCTACGCAGCCAGATTCCCCAGAAAAACTCGCTTCAATAGCCAGCAAGGGGGCTTGAAGGTTAAGGAGAGAACGAGAGAAAGTCCGCAGATTCGCTCCTATGCCAGTATCACTCAAATGGCCTATACCGCCCCTCGGTGCTCTAGCATGTTGCTTATCCACACTGTTCGGTAGGGTTGTAAAACGATAATCGGTTTGTCGCAGCGCTCCCCGCTAATAAGATCCGTCCACTGCTGCGCCTCGATCAAGTTAATATCGGCCAGGTGTAGATCTTGTGTTTGGTCGCTGACATTACTAATGCAAAAGATGCTCTGCCTGCGATCCATACTCTGGCGCCAGAATCCAAACAACTGATCTCCGAGATGCAAGGTGAATTGCGTCGCGTTTGGGTGGAAAGCGGCCTGTCGCTGGCGCGTTTCAAGAAGCGACATAATCGCGGAGAACACCTGCGCATGGCTCGATGACTCATCGCTAAGCTGCGCTTCTAACGCGTCTACGTCCCATTGGTGGCGATTGATTGATCGAAAATGGCCACTCTCCTCAACGCGTTCATAGTCATTACGAGTGCCAAGAAGACTGTGAATGTAGATTCCTGGGATTCCCTCCAGACCTAACATAATTGCGTGCGCGCAAACGAAGCGTGCGACACCGTAGCTATCCGCACCCTTTGTCGTTCCCTGGAGCGCATCAAAAAGGGCAATATTGATCTCATAGGGTTTTTCAACGCCGCTGTCCAAGGCACGAAAAGAAACATGGCCTCCAAA
>JBCCQO010000048.1:0-12805 GCA_039024595.1 Pseudomonadota bacterium
CAAGATCAAGTAAGAGCCTTGGCTGACGCCCATGCAGCGGTTTACTGCACACAGGGTGTCCATCCTCACGATGCCTCGCACTTTTGCGACCGCGTGGAACAACAGGTCCGGGAAGGATGCGAACATCCCAAAGTCGTCGCCGTCGGTGAAATCGGCCTCGACTATTTTTATGAAAACGCATCTGTGCAAACGCAGTGGGCGTGCTTTGAAGCGCAATTGACCATAGCAGCGGAGACTCGTAAACCGGTGGTCATCCACACTCGCGAAGCCGAGAGCGATACACAGGCGATCTTGTCGAACTACCGTTCAGCTACACGCTCTCCAGGAGTACTGCACAGCTTTAGCTCCGCGATCGAACTTGCAGAATTCGCGCTCAGTAAGAATTGGTATCTCGGCTTTAATGGCATGGTTACCTTTAAGAATGCAGAGCAGGTTCGGCGCGCGGTGGTTGCAACACCCCTTGATCGGATTCTGCTCGAAACCGACTCACCCTATTTAACCCCCGAACCCTATCGAGGCCGAAAGAACCGTCCCTATTACCTGCCGTTTATTGCCGAGAAAATCGCAGAACTCAAAGAGGTTAGCGTGCAAGAACTCCTGGCCCAGTGCCATGCAAACAGCGAAGAGTTGTTCTTTTCGACTCCAGATACTAGAACCACCGCTGCACAGAACGAGGCACCCTCATGAGCGCTTTTGCAATAGGGCAACGGTGGATTTCTCACGCAGACAGTGAGCTGGGATTAGGACTGGTTGTGGAATTCGATGGCAAGCGGGTCACGATTCACTTTCCCGCTGTAGATGAAGACCGGACCTACGCGATCGACAACGCACCTCTCACGCGCCTGCGACTCAAGGAGGGCGATGAGCTCAACACGCGTGATGGCCGCTCGCTTAGAGTAAAAGGCCATGAGTCACTGGAAGGACTGCTTGTCTATGAGGCGGAAGGAGATGATGGCCTCGCCCGCGTTCCAGAGCTCGAGTTGAGTGACCGAGTCGACCTCGCCACACCCAGGCAACGACTGCTGGCGAGCCAGTTCGACAGCCACGCGGCATTCTCTGTGCGTCTAAAAACTGCCGAGCAGTTACATACGTTACAAAGCAGCGGATTACGCGGTCTACTCGGCACGCGCACCGCGTTACTTCCCCACCAACTGTTCATTGCTAATGAGGTTGGCAAGCGAGATGCTCCAAGAGTACTCCTCGCCGATGAAGTAGGCCTTGGAAAAACCATCGAAGCAGGGATGATTCTTCATCGGCAGATACTGACGGGAGCGGCGCAACGAGTCTTGGTGCTCGTCCCGGAGTCCCTTCAGTTTCAATGGCTCGTGGAAATGAGGCGCCGCTTTAACCTTCCCTTCTCACTGTTTGATGCACACAGACTCGAAGATGGGTACGACAGCAATCCCTTCGAAGATGAGCAATTAGTTCTCTGTCCACCCGAGCTGATGCACGCGCCAGAAATCAGAGAGTCCGCGCTAGCGGCGCTTTGGGATCTTGTCGTCGTAGACGAAGCACACCGGATTGCACCCGGCTCCGAGAATTTCCGCTTTCTGGAAGAGATAGCCAGCCGCAGTCCTGGCTTGCTTCTATTGACGGCGACACCAGAACAAGTAGGACAAGAAGCGCACTTCGCTCGGCTCGCGCTGCTTGACCCAGAGCGCTTCCACGACTTTGATGCCTATCGGGCTCAGGAGCAGACTTACCGAACCTGGAGCGACATGCTCGATGCACTCGACGCTGGTGAAATACCTGCTGAACTTCCGCAGGACGTTAGGCGTCTGGAGAGTAAGGACGCCAGAATTACTGCGCTCGTGGACCGATACGGCACTGGGCGAGTTATGTTTCGAAATACACGAGCGGCTGTCGGCGGGTTCCCGACACGCGAGCTGGAGTTTTACCCGCTAGAGACGCCGAACAACCCGGCCTTCCACAAGCTCTATCCAGATCGGGAGCTTGCCGTTGAACCCTGGTTACAAACCGATCCGCGAGTCACTTGGCTGGTCGGCAAGTTGCGCGATTTGCGGCCTGCCAAGGTTCTAGTGATTTGTGCGGCCGCGCGAACAGCGCTAGCGCTAGAAGAGCACTTACAACTTCGCTCGGGAATTCGTTCTGCAGCATTTCACGAGCAGCTAAGTATTGTCGAAAGAGACCGAGCGGCGGCTTACTTTGCAGAACGGGACCAGGGTGCACAGGTTCTTATCTGCTCAGAAATCGGCGGCGAGGGAAGGAACTTTCAATTCGCTCAACACCTTGTGCTGTTCGATCTTCCCGAGCATCCAGATCAGCTAGAGCAGCGGATTGGCCGCCTGGATCGCATCGGTCAAAAAGACACAATACATATTCACACACCCCACTTAGCTAGCGGTGCACAGAATACGTTGGTGCGCTGGTATCACGAAGGGATCGATCTTTTTTCCAGAAGCTGTAGTGCCGGGGATTTAATACGCGAACATTTCGGAGAGCGGCTAGAGAAACAGCTAGAGACACCGACCTCTGACCTGGATCAGCTCATTGAAGACACCGCCGCCTTTACCGCGCAGGCGCGGGAGGCATTGAGCCTGGGCAGAGATCGTCTTTTGGAGAGGAGTTCGTGCGATCCAATACAAGGTCAGGAAATCGCCGAACAAATTAACAGGCTCGAAGATCCGGAGAGTGCCTATCTTTATCTTGAGCAGCTTTGTGCCGTGGCAGGTGTACAGCACGAAGAACACTCAGAACATACCGCCGTGATTCGCCGTGGCGAAGAAGAGGTTCTCACTATTTTTTCAGAACTCCCGGAAGAAGGGGTCACCGTCACACTGGCTCGTGATCGAGGACTCGAACGGGAAGACTTTGTATTTCTAGGCTGGGAACATCCCTGGTTTGACGAGGCAATGGATACGATGCTGGACAGCACGCTAGGGCAGGCCTGCGTCGGAGCCATGAGTCTAAAGGGAGTGCCCCCGGGGTCGCGGCTCTACGAGGTTGTATTCACGGTTGCGATCAGCGCACCTCGATCTTTGGGCGTACACCGCTTTCTGCCACTCTCTCCCCGTCGAGTTTTACTCGATGCTAAAGGCCGCGATCTTAGTGAGCTTCTGCCCCATCAGCGGCTGAACGAGCGAATCGAAAAAGTTCCCAAGGCTGCGGGTACTAAAATCGTCGCCCAGCTTCGTCAAGAAATAGAAGACCGACTGGATGACGCGCAAGCACTCGCAGATGCTGCGACAGAATCGATGCGGAACAACGCGACCGATGGATTCAAGGCCGCGGTGAAAGGTGAACTGGATCGACTCCGAGCGCTGCGACAAGTCAATCCCAGCATACGGCTTGTAGAGCTGAGCGCATTGGAGCGTCGCTTAGAAGAAGGAGTGGAGGCGATCCAAACTGCTGGTGCAAAGCTTCAGGGTGTACGTGTTGTTCTGACGCGCTAGCGGTTAGCGACGTCTTGACCACCATCAAGCACAAGAACGTGGCCCGTCACAAATGCCGCTGCGCGAGAGCATAGATAGATCGCCGTACCAGCAGCGTCTTCAGGAGTACCTATGCGCTGACGAGGGATCACTTTCGCCATTTCCTCTTCATGGTCGAGCAGATGAGCGGTCATCTTGCTGGGAAAAAACCCCGGCGCTATCGCATTCACGTTGATCTTATCGTTGGCCAAGTCGACCGCGAGTTGACGGGTCATATGGTGAACCGCGGCTTTACTAGCGCAATAGGAGTAGTTACTCAAAGGCGCATAGGAGATCCCGTTAATCGAGCCAATATTAATGACCCGAGAGGGGTCATCCTGGCTCGCACTTGCGCGCAGTTGCGGAAGCAGAGCCTGCGTAAGAAAAAACAGGGACTTTGTATTGAGGTCCATCACTTTGTCCCAACCGCTCTCAGGAAATTCATCGAGGGAAGCACCCCAGCTCGCACCGGCATTATTAACGAGAATATCCAATTTTGATTCTCGCTCACCAATCGCTGTGGCGAAAGCGCGTGTACCTTCTACATCAGCCAAGTTACTGGGTATTGCTATGCACTCACCAAACTCGGACAACACGTCAGCGGTGACCCGTAGCTCTTCTTCTTTGCGTGCGGTTATATAGGTCTTTACTCCGGCCTCAACGAAACCCCTGGCGATCATCGCTCCGATTCCTCGGGATCCACCGGTCACTACGGCTACTTGACCACTTAAATCAAACAGTCCTTGCATGGGTTCTGAATTCCTTTCTGAATTGTTGTCGTACAACGCTCGTCAAAACGTGCGTCAAGCTAGGTTCAGGCTCGAAGCTTAACGCCCCAGGATCTCGCCTACCGGCTCACTCTGGCTTGACCCATATGGGAGAGCTGTAAGCTCGTTCTTGGATCGTATCTGGCTGCCCTTCAGCGGTCTTCAAACCCAGTGCAAGCGCATCAAGAAAAGAATGCCTAGCAGTGGGAATTTCCAATACGCGGGCGTAGTAAAAACTCGCGGCGGCATCAAAATCTGGGTCAGCCCATACGGTAGATAGCATCGCAGCGCCCACTCGGTTGTCGACCATACCCGTCCGCCGGTCAACCGTGTCTTCGATGGGCATTATGGTCCCATCCGCTAATCGCCGCGCTGGATCTGACAGGGCAACGTCATAAATCTTTTCCTGGGATACGCCGTCTTCATCTACCCATCCTTTAACGATTTGAATACGGTCGAGAAACGCAGAGAGGGGATCGTGGAGTGCTTCCACATAGAATGTCGGTGCTTGCGATCCGCCGACAACACTTCCCATGGGGGAGCCCTGCGCAATGGCTTGAGAAAGCAGCTCCATCGAGTCCTCTGCGGGACGGTCACTAGCTTGCGCGTCCGGATCAAAACCCTGGGGCAGCGCGGTGAAGCGAAGAGCTATCCTCGGCCCGCTGGTCGCATAGACTTCCCGACGCTTCATGGCATCGATAATCGCCTCGCGGGTATTCTCCGTAGCCCATACGGCGGCCATACCCGATGCAGACATCGCCCAACCACTCGTTCCCCCTCGACTGCCGAATCCGTCAAACTTATTCGCGGGAATTGAATCGGTCGCCATCTTACCGTGGAAATTGTACTCGTCAGCGCTGGATAGGCCGGTGTGTGCATCGGTCGAACCGATCATCCCGAGCTGAAAGGGATTCGCGCCCTCCTTCTGCTCTATTTCTAAGCCTAGTTTCAGCGCCGAGCGAAGGTAATCGCCCACCTGCGGAATGTACTCCTGGAGATTTCGTTGAATGTAGAAAGGGTAAGTTTCGAAGTCGGCAAATTCATCATCGGGTGATAAGAGAGGGTGCGTTTCTGAATCACCCTTAATCTGCGTAACCTCCGCGATCGGCTCCCAACGCATACGGAGCGCAGCGTATTGTGCATCGATCTCCTCATCGCGCAAGCTACGCGCATCAAACATAACGCCTTTGGAGATATTGGAGTTATGAGGTATTGCGATAAAGCGAGCACCAGTACTCTCTTCCGTGCGCTGAAGAAAGCTCCACAGATCGTCAGGATAGGGACTGTCGTCAAAACCGAAAGGCTCAAAATTCTGAGCCTGTTCCGCATTAGCATCGCTGACGACGACGCGATGTAAGTTCCCCCCACCGGGTATAGAGCTCCATTCCCATGCGAGAAGGGTTGTAAACTCTCCGGGGCGATAATAGCGCTCCGCTATCTCAACGATTTGACGCCAAGTACCTAATTCCACTTCAGGCATTGGTGGCAGTGTTAAGTCTCCAGTGTCATCAGGCACACCACCGGCAGAGGCGACTAAGTCTTGAGCCGCTACCCGTGGCTCCTGTGGAACGGGTAAGGCGGGGGCAAATAAATCTCTACCACGCTGCTGATCGATCTTGCGGCGTATCCAGGCCGTAGCGACCTGAATCTTTATTTTGTCCCACGGCGATAAACCATCAAGATTCGGGCCTTCTCGATACAACTCCCCGATGATCCCGAGGAACTCCGCATGATCTGACACTGCGAGAAAATCCAAAGGCCGGTCTAACTGCACGCGAGCGTTATGGTAAGGATGTTCCACCGGCGCGCCCATCGCAAAACGAAACGCTGTTGCCGGATCTGCACGCAAGTTGTCGTTGAGAAACGCATCAAAAGAAAAGGATGTATGTAGGTGCGTATCGCCCCACAAAAGTTTCTTTTCCGCTACCGCGTCGGTGCTCGTGTCCTGTGCGGCTGCCGCTAGAGGCAAAAGCACCAGTGTCAACGCTCCTGCTACTTTGCGCCAACGTGCGCTTCTCTGACAGGCTGCACTGACTTCCCTGTTCATTGTCGCCTGTAAAGGCATTCGTAATACCCCACTGTTTAGATTCACTGCTTAAACTGACTTTTTAGCCCGGGTGTCTTGCAGCTGAAGGATCCACTGTGGCCGCGCTATGGCAAGCCGAGAAACTAGACTTCGACATTTTTATTCTTTATGTGCTCTTTTGTGTTCTTTGTATTGCACCGGTTTTCTAGAGCGCATCGATTTAGCGTATTCCGCTTGGCTTTGGGCGCCGGGGTATCGTCTGCTAGGCGTAATGGTACAGCGCGGCAATTAGCTGGTCACGGGTTTCCGCTGGATCAATGACGCCGTCAATTTCAAGATGCGCGGCGGCTTCGAGTGCTTTACCCTTCTCGTACAGTTGGGCCAGCAGCGTGTCATAAAGCTGCTGCCGTTTTTCTCGATCTTGCTCCTGCTCTAGCTCTTTTCGAAAACCGAGTCGCACCGCCCCTTCAAGCCCCATCCCTCCAAACTCCCCCGTAGGCCAAGCGACCGCGAAGTCCGGTACCGCGAAGCTTCCGCCGACCAGGGCCATGGCGCCAAGTCCGTAAGCTTTGCGTAAGAACACGGCGAGAATCGGTGCTTGCAAAGTAGCACCCCGTTGGAACAACCTAGCCATACGGTCAACGGCCCCTTGCTGCTCACTCGCTGGACCCACCATAAATCCAGGGGTGTCGACAAAGGAGATAAGGGGAAGGGAACAGCGATCGCAAAGCTCCAAAAAGCGCGATGCTTTGTCTGAAGCGTCACTGTCGACCGCACCGCCGAGCTGCTGACAATCGCTCGCAAGAACACCCACGGTGCGGCCTGCTAGTCTGGCAAGACCAGTAATCACGCTGCGGCCATATACGCGCCGCAGTTCGGTGAAGCTGTCCTCATCGAAAACGGTAGCTAAGACGTCTCTTACTTGATAACTCCAGCGCCGATCCTCGGGAAGCACGGAACGCAACGAATGCTGAGGCTGAACCTCACCGACAACCGCATCGCCTTGAAAATACCAGAGAATCCGCTTTGCCATCGCCGTCGCCGCCGCCTCATCCTCGACCAATAAGTCGATGACCCCCGCCTTCCATTGCTCCGCGGCGGGACCGATCTCCGTGGGGGCAAAGGAGCCGAGTCCTCCGCCTTCGATCATCGCAGGACCCGCCATTCCAATGTTGGATGCCTGTGTTGCTATCCGAACATCGGCGGCGCCAAATAAGGCTGCGTTACCGGCAAAGCAATATCCATTGTTGACCGCTATGCGCGGCTTGCCCGTCGTCAGCGAGGCCCAGTTGGCGAAGGTAGGAACGTTTAGCCCCGCAATCTGGGTAGTGATGTCTGTATCACCGGGACGCCCTCCTCCTCCTTCCGTATACATAACAACCGGCAAATTTTGACGGCGGGCGACATCCAGTAAACGGTCGATTTTGGCGTGATTAAAGTAACCCTGTGTGCCCGCCAACACGCTGTAGTCATAAATGACGACAGCCGTTTGAGAACGGCGATCAGGGAAATGTTGGCTGTTAACTTTCGCTAGACCGGTTATGACACCATCTCCGCTGGTCTCGCGTTGCAGCTCTTTATAATCTCGACGTTGCCGCTGTGCGGCCACGGCGAACTGGCCGTACTCGACAAGGCTTCCAACGTCGATGAGATCGTTAAGGTTTTCCCTGGCGGAGCGATAGTGTTTCCGATGACGGCGCTGCACAGCTTCCGGCCGGGCATCATCACTGCCTATGTGTCTGCGATCATAGAGCTCTTGCAGCTCCCGCGACGCGCTTGCTTGTGCTGTTTCCGCCTGCTCAGGTTGGGCGTTTAAGATGCGAGCTGAGCCGGGTTCACGCCCGCGTTTAGAACTGTCTGCCATTTAACTGCTTTACTCGTACCGAAGAATCGCTGTTTATGGCGGACGATGATACCTCGACGGGCTGCTAACGACCTTTAAAGTTTGCCTCTCGCTTCTCAAGAAAAGCTTGCACACCCTCTATCGCATCCTCGCTGGAGATACAGATGTTTTGCAACGCAGCTTCCTGCGAAATCATCTCTCCAAAACTCACATCACTGGCCATATGGAGCGCTTTTTTCGTTTGACGCACCGCGATCGGCGCCTTCTTTGCCATGGATTGAGCCCATTCCATCGCAGCATCCGCCTCCGAGCCATCAGCCACAACCTTGTTGCACAAGCCATATTCCAGACAGGCGTTTGCGGATATTCGTTCACCCTCCAGAATAATCTGCATCGCTCTTTTACGCCCGAGCGTATGCATCAACTGCCAGGTGGCTCCGCCGTCAGGGATCAACGCAATCGCGATAAAAGCTTGATATAGGTAACTACTCTCGGCCATAACCACCAGGTCGCAAGCCAACATATAGGCGCTGCCTATACCGGCGGCCGCTCCGGCAACCTGGGCAATCCAGAGTTTGGGAGACTCTACGATCCCCATAATGCTCGGCTTATACTCGCCTTTTAACTGCAACTCGGTCTCTAGGCCGCGCGCGGCAGGATCAGCGGCTCCCGCTTCGGTCAAATCAGCGCCAGCGCAAAAAGCACGTCCGTTTCCCGAGAGGATCACCACGCGAACGTCCGGGTCCACGTTGATCTTCGCGACTGCATCAACAAGTTCCATTCGCATTGAGGAAGACACTGAGTTCAGAGCATCCGGGCGATTGAGACGCAGCCTCGCTACCGCTCCCTCACAGGACACTTCAAGAGTGGAATATTCTGGGTACTGCATCACTTTGTTCTCTTTGTTGCCTCTGCTCGCCCGCCACGGGATCGACGCAAAGCGAAGTAAAAGGGGGAGTTACTTAAATCAACCGGTACATAGCTGAACGGCTAACGGAGTAACCCTCGTGTTCGAACCCAGCGCACTGCGCAACGCACTGACCAGCGCACTTAATAGTTACGACGATAATGCGATCACTGTACCGCGCCAATCGCGCGCAGATCAGCAATCTCGTCGTTCGCAAACCCCATGGAACTAAGAATCTGATCGGTATCCTCGCCGTTGGCATGCGCTGGATGGGCAACACTAGAGGGTGTTCGCTCAAAGCGCGGCGCCGGTGCGGGCTGGGTCACACCGCCGATATTCAGATAGCTGTTTCGTTCAACCGCAGCGGGATGTTCATGAGCCTCCGTAAA
This sequence comes from Pseudomonadota bacterium, assembly GCA_039024595.1. Classification (GTDB taxonomy): domain Bacteria; phylum Pseudomonadota; class Gammaproteobacteria; order Pseudomonadales; family Halieaceae; genus Congregibacter. The sequence continues at coordinate 9,364 of JBCCQO010000048.1, forward strand.
CCGAAGAACGGGTGCAAAACAGACATCGGTGCCTTCCATCAGCTCACACCACTCATCACGCGTCTTCTCGCGCATGACCTGAGCAAGCAGTTCCTTCTGCGCTACCCAGTCACTCGAATCATTTTGCTCACCAAACCGCTGTGGATCGAGTGCCGCTTTCTCCCTTAGCAGCGCGTAGAACTGCGGTTCTATGGACCCGAGAGCAACATACTCTCCATCTGCGCACTCGTAGGTGTTGTAAAAATGCGTCCCACCGTCGAGCAAATTGGCCTCCCGCTTGTCCGCATCCCACAAACCGGCTGCGTGAAAAGTGTGAAACATCCACATGAGCTGGGCAGCGCCATCGACCATCGCGACGTCAATGACCTGGCCCTGACCGCTGTGCGCAGCTTCCAACAGCGCCGCCAGCACACCGTTTACCAGCAACATCCCACCCCCGCCCATATCGCCAATCAGGTTCAGTGGCGGCAATGGCTTCCCGGCACCTTCGCCGATCGCAAAGAGTGCTCCGGTCAGGGCGATGTAATTGATGTCGTGCCCGGCGGCGTGCGCCAAAGGACCGGTCTGGCCCCAACCGGTCATTCGGGCAAACACGAGTTTAGGATTTCTCTCGCGACAGGTCTCCGGCCCGATACCCAACTTCTCGCAAACCCCAGGGCGATAGGGATCAATCAGCACATCCGCGTTTTCAACCATCCGAAGCAGCGTCTCAACACCCTTTGGTTCTTTTAGGTTGAGCACGACAGACTTCTTACCACGCCCACTGACGCTTTCTACCGGTGAAGCAGATTCGCTAGCAAAGCGGTCTACGCGTATGACCTCAGCGCCCATATCCGCGAGCATCATCCCGCCCATCGGCGCCGGGCCTATGCCCGCCAGCTCGATTACTGTGTAGCCGTTCAAAGGTCCCATACGCTACTCCGATCAGAAATTGCGCTCGTTGAAGGCCTGGTAAGCTTCTCCCAAGCAATCTCGTGAAATAATGATCTTCATCACTTCCGAGCTACCTGCGTAAGTGGTGGAAATTTTCGCATCGGTAAACTGACGGCTGATCGGATACTCATCCATGTAACCCGCGCCCCCGTGGAGCTGTACACCAATGTCGGCGGTTTTCACCTGAAGCTCACTGGTAACGAGCTTTGCCTTAGCCGCGTCTACACTCGTTAGCTGTCCGGCGTTAAACGCCGCCACGCACTGGTCGACGTAGGTTTGAGCGATGTCCAGGTCCGATCTCATTTCGGCGAGTTTGAATTGGGTATTCTGAAACGCGGCAAGAGGCTTTCCAAAAGCCTTTCGCTCCTTTACGTAGTCAGCGGTCAAATCCCAGGACAGCTGAGCTGCCGATAGGTAACCGACTGCACCAATGAGGCGCTCTTCGGCGAGACCTTCCATGAGCATATAAAAGCCCTTGTGTGGCTCACCAATCACATTGCTCTTTGGGACTTTCACATCATTGAAGAAAAGCTCGGCGGTATCCTGTGCCTTTAGCCCCATCTTCTTGAGATTGCGCCCTCGCTCGAAACCGTCCATACCGCGCTCGACCAAAAACAGCGTCATCGCGTGGGGGTTGTTCTCCGGATCAGTCTTTGCCGCGACAACGACCACATCGGCATTGATACCGTTGGAGATATAGGTCTTGGAACCGTTGAGCACCCAGTGATCGTCTTCTTCGACCGCACTGCTACGCATACCAGCGAGATCAGATCCTGCATCCGGCTCGGTCATGGCGATCGCCAAAATGAGCTCTCCACTAACGCACTTCGTTAGGAAACGCTGACACTGCTCCTCTGTCCCAAACCGCGTAAGGTAGGGACCGACCAGACGACTGTGCAGCGTATTGTACCAATCGCCCGCTCGTGCGTAGGCGGTCTCTTCAATAATGACCTGCTCAAAGCGAAAATCGTTGTCGCCGGTACCGCCGTACTTCTCCTCTGGCCAGATCATTAAAAACCCTTGCTCCCCAGCCTTGCGAAATGCTTCCCGGTCTACGCGTCCTTGTTCTCGCCATTTTTCCATGTGTGGCACAATTTCTGCGCTGAGAAACTTGCGGTACGCATCGCGAAACATAACCTGCTCTTCCGTAAAGTTACGAGGCAACATGACTGCATCCCTATTTTGCTTCCTGACATTGCGGCGCAGTATGGTGAGCAGCGATATGCGACAACAATGACCCTCCTTAACAGAGAAATTGACTGCAGATGACAGGCAGAAATGGCAACTGAAAATCCGGTGAGCAATGCTGGTACAAACCGCAATAGCAGCCGCCTGTCCGTATCGGTGCACCACGTCCAGGCTGTACTAAAGCACGCCCTACGGGCAGACGTGGACCCTCAAAAACTCTTACTGCGGCATCGCATATCACCCAGAATCCTAAAGGAGCCGTTGGCACGAGTGAGCGTGCAGCAGTTTGCAGACCTGCAAACCAACACGATGCAAGCAATGCGCGATGAAGCGTTAGGCTACGCAGAGATTCCCTTGCCTCTGGGTAGTTGGGACATGATGTGCCACGCGGTCATCACAACCAGTACACTCGGTCAGGCGCTCACCCGCTATTGTCGTTTCTTTCAACTCATGGGAAGAGGACTGCCGATCGACTTTGATCTGGCCACGGGAACGATTTCCATAGAACAGTATTCGGGAGCACGTGGTAGCTATCTACCAGAACTTGCGCTCATCAATACCCATCGCTTTGCCTGCTGGCTCGTTCAGGAGGAGCTGCCCCTAACCCGCGTTCGTTTTCGTCACAGCGCAGCGGCGCGCGCGATTGACTACAAGCTAATGTTCGTGGGTAATCCGGTAGAATTCGATCAGCCGGTCCATTCACTTCAGTTCCCTGAAGCGCTTCTGGACAAACCGATTACGCAAACACCGGAGAGTCTCCGACGTTACCTAAGGCACCCTACGCTGATCATGCTGACCACTAGCTACTCGTTTGGGTGGACCGCAAAAATCCGAGCTCACCTAAGGACCGATCTCGATGCGATGCCTGAACTCACCACGGTGGCCGGCCGTCTCAGTCTGCACCCACAGACGCTTCGACGGCGACTGGCGGAGGAAGGAACGACTTTCACTCAGATAAAAAGCGATATTCGGCGTGATACCGCGCTACACTTTTTGAGTAAGAAATCGCTCAGTGTGGAGGAAGTCGCATTTCGCGCGGGCTTCTCGGAATCGAGTGCTTTCATTCGTGCATTCAAGTCGTGGACCGGGTTAACGCCTTACACCTACCGCAAAGGTTTGCAGTAGGAGTCTACGGCGTCTGCGAAACTGCTCGCGTTTTTGCACGGCGCAAGCACCGGCTCGGTATCTTTTGCCCCGTACGCTGTAAGAAGGCTAGCTCGCAGTTCACTGCAAACGAAATAGACAGGAGCAAGAGTAACAGTGATGAGACAACTCCCCGCCTGGTTACGGTGGCCTCTGCGCGTATACCTCGCCTACGTAG
>JBCCQO010000049.1:0-12744 GCA_039024595.1 Pseudomonadota bacterium
CAGGAGAGTTCCCTAGATGAAGACTATCTCAACTTGTCGACCATTCACTCAGCGAAAGGCCAGGAATGGGAAACGATATTTGTACTCAACGTCGCCGACGGCAATCTGCCATCCGAGTTCGCGACCGGTGCGACAGAAAAAACAGAAGAAGAACGTCGCTTGACCTACGTCGCAATGACCAGGGCCAAAACGCAACTTCATATGCTCGCGCCGCTCAAGTTTTATGTGCCCGAACAGCAGAAGTTTGGCGCCAAACATGTCTACGGCACCCGCTCTCGCTTTTTCCCTGACACTATGATGCCGCTGTTTGACCAGTCGGTTTGGCCGTGCGAGTTCGATCCGGTCGAAAGGGGTTTAGCGGCCCCCGCTGCCAAGATCGATATCGGAAGCAAACTGTTATCGTCCTGGGATTGAGCGAGCTTGGAGCGATTCATGTTTTAATCGCGGCTATTTCGACGGCATTGCGTTGTTCGAATACGGAGCGACGCCCTATTCGCTGCCTAACTCCAGCTGGCCTTACTGGCGTGCTTTACTCGGCCTCGACCCTTGGCCTTAATATTCGCCCTCGACACTTCGCCACAACATTTGGCATCAAAAACAGGAATCGATTTTGATCGGCAAGATACCGAATCGGGTGTTGGCTGCCCTGTCACTCATTGTCCTAGGCGCGCTTACGATGAGCGCTGGCGTGGGCTTCACGGAGCGGGATCTTGCAGGCAACAGCGGACCACTTGAGTATCTTTACTACGCGCTAAGTCTTTTTGTCATCGGAGGAGTTGATCTCGGCACCCCTCAAGGCGGTCCGATCTGGGCTAGAGCGATCTTGTGGTTCATCTACTTTGCCGCACCGATCCTGACCGTATCGGCGATTCTGGACGCCATTTTTCAGATCTTTTCCGCGGAAAAGTTCAAGCTCCGGCGAGCGAAGAAACATCTTGTGATCATCGGCGAAGATCCGCTGGTAGAGGTTGTGCTTCAGCGTTTGCGAGACTTTGATTCCAAGGCTCTTGCCGTACTCGTGGTCTCAAGAGACGCCTCGCCCTACCGGCTCGCGCAGCTAAGAAAGCTCTATGGAGTTTTAGTTCGAATCTCGGACATTGTTGATGATTACGTCTTCGAAAAGGTGCGACTAAAGCGCGCGTCTCGAGTGCTGATTTTGGGTTCGGACAGTTTGGCGGGTTTCGGTATGGCTCACTCTATTCTGTGCCGTCATCCGGAGCTCGACGGCAAGATTACATTGCACTGTCCAAAGCTTCGTGTGATGCGAGCGATGTCCGCAACGGAAACCATGTGCTCGATAAACTCCTTCAACATCTACCAATTGGCTGCACGTTATCTGGTAGAGAAGGAAATCGAGCCCGTGTTAGATGCTGGGCCTGCAAAAACCGTAATTGTGCTTGCCGGCTTTGGACGCTTTGGCCAGTCGATACTTGAACGTCTTCAGGAACTGGCGCTAGATCGGATCGAGTCGGTGGCGGTTCTCGCTGATGACGCAGAACGCCGCTTGTTGGTAACGAAAGAACAGGTTTCCCTGTCGGCGGATCTCAAGATTTACTCCCTGCAGGGCGATATCTCTCATCCCCAGGTCTGGTCCGATCTCAACGCGGTGGCGCCGATCGAGTCCACCAAAGCGCTTTACATCATGGCGACGAATCGCGGCGAGGATAACTTACGAACGGCGCTCTGGCTGCGCAAGCAAAACGAAAAGGCGGTCGTGGTGGCACGCACCGACGACGCCTTGTCCTTCGCCCAGGAAGTTGGCGTACACGATCGAATAGCGGTGGTCAGCGTTGATGAACTCGCGGGCAGTGCCCTGCCGAAAGAGTGGTTACTCAATGGTTGAGCGCTAAATTGCTCTACCGTCCAGAGAGAACCAGATTGACGATAGTCAGTACTGAGCCGATGAAGATGGCGGTGAATACTATTCCGAGGGCAATGAAGCTACTTGCCTTACCGTTGTTAAAATCACGCTCCCGATTTTTACCGCTTTGCACACCTAACGCAGCTGCTAAACCCGAGCCGATAAGCTCTCGAAGGCTCAGAGTCTTGCGCTCCTGATGTGTCTCGCTCCTTGCTGCAACAGGAGCTTTTTTTTCATTTCCTTCTGCCACACCAGCTTGCATGGAGCCTGCAATTAGTGGGCTTCGCCGATGTGCTGCGGCGCTTCGTGCTCTCTCGCCGGTCATTCGAATTCACCTTTCCTGAACGGGTAACGGGTTCAGCACAATATATTACGATAAACAATATACATAAACGTAAAGTGTAATATGATAAGTATAATTCAGCCCAGGAACGCTAAAACATGACCGACATAAACGAATCACAGCCAAAGACCGAACTCTTCTCGACGCTCGGTATCGATGAGCCCGCTCCCGATTTTCGCGCGCGCTCTACGCATGGTGAGTTACAGCTCTCGGACTTTCGAGGCCGCTGGGTGCTCCTATTTTCTCACCCCGCGGATTTCACGCCGGTGTGTACCTCTGAGCTGTTAGCCTTCCAGCGCGCCGCCGAGCAATTTGAGGACTTGAACTGTCAGCTGCTTGGTTTATCTGTCGACAGCGTGTTTTCTCATCTTGCATGGGTTCGTGATCTGGAAGCAAAGTTTGCGGTAAAAGTTAGCTTTCCGATCATCGAGGACATCTCCATGTCCGTAGCGCGTGCCTACGGCATGATTCATCCAGCATCGGATACAACGGCAACCGTCCGTTCCGTTTTCCTGATTGATCCGGAAGGCATCCTTCGAGTTATGAGCTACTACCCTCCTTATCTCGGTCGCTCGATCGATGAGTTTCTGCGCGTCCTTGCCGCCATCCAGCGCTGTGACGCAGAAGACATCGCCGCCCCCGAGGGATGGCAGCCGGGCTCAGATTTTGTGCTGACCGCACCTACCGATAACAGCGAAGCCGCCCGGCGAGAGCAGGGAGACAGCAACTCCTGGTACTACACAACTGCGGGGACCAAGGTATGAGTCCCGACGCTGCGCGAATCAATGAGTCCTCAGAGCAGGCGGTGCGTTTGCTCAAGGCCCTTGCGCACCCGGCTCGTTTGCTTATTTGTGCCCAGCTTAGAGACCAAGAAATGTCCGTTGGAGCAATGGAGACGGAGCTGGCGATCAAACAGCCACGACTATCCCGCGAACTCGCAAAGCTTCGCGACGAAGGTGTGGTGACGACGCGGAGAAGTTCGAAGGTCGTGTTTTACCAGCTATCACGAAACCCTGACGTGCGCCGCATGGTCGATGCGGTGTGTGCCGCGCTACTTGAGGAGCGCCCAGCAAAGCCTGATGTGCTGAGCGCGCTAAAAAACCGAAAACGGCTGGGCAGCTATGGCGTGTTTGCGCAAACCCTGGCCCGCTAGCATCAAGAGGTGAAATAGAGAAACGTGTTTGAGAGCGCCGATGCGATACTTCTGGCGCGAATGCAGTTTGCATTCACCGTGTCTTTCCACATTATTTTCCCAGCAATTTCGATAGGCCTGGCGAGTTACCTGATGGTGTTGGAAGGCCTTTGGCTAAGAACCCGTCGCGACATTTATCTGTCCCTGTATAAGTATTGGTTGAAAATTTTTGCTCTCGCTTTCGCGATGGGAGTGGTCTCCGGGATTGTCATGTCCTACCAGTTTGGGACGAACTGGAGCGTGTTTTCCGATAAGGCGGGACCGGTTGTCGGCCCCTTGATGGCCTATGAAGTGCTCACCGCATTTTTCCTTGAGGCCGGTTTTCTCGGCGTGATGCTCTTTGGGATGGGCCGGGTATCTAAGCGCCTACATTATTTTGCGACGGTAATGGTCGCCTTTGGAACGCTGTTATCAGCGACCTGGATCCTTGCGGTCAACTCTTGGATGCAAACGCCGACCGGTCACGCGGTAAATGAAGTCGGCCAGTTCATTCCAGATGACTGGTTAAAAATCATTTTCAATCCATCGTTTCCCTATCGTCTCTTGCATATGGTTTTGGCGGCCTATCTAACGACTTCTTTCATTGTCGGCGCTGTGGGAGCGCTTCACCTGCTCCGCGACAGGGGCAATGTAGCGGCGCGAACAATGTTTTCGATGGCCATGTGGATGGCAGCGGCGGTCGCTCCACTGCAAATCCTGGCGGGCGATCTGCACGGTCTCAATACGCTGGAGCATCAGCCAATCAAAGTTGCTGCTATGGAAGGGCACTGGGACAGGCAGCAAGGCGCGCCCTTTATCCTATTCGCCATCCCCGACGAGCGACGGGAAAGAAACCGGTTTGAGCTAGCTATCCCTAAGCTGTCGGCATTGATTCTGACCCATGACGTCGCTGGAGAAACGCCAGGACTAAAAGACGTGCCCGCCGCAGAGCGACCCCCGGTTGCGATTGTATTTTGGAGTTTTCGAGTAATGGTCGCGCTTGGTAGTGGCATGTTTCTGATTGGCGCTTGGAGTCTTCTTCTGCGAGTGCGCCGACGTTTGTTCGAGTCGCCCTGGTTCTTTAGGGCTACCGTGTTTATGGGGCCTTCCGGTTTGCTAGCGGTACTTGCTGGTTGGATAACGACTGAGGTGGGTCGCCAGCCATACACGGTCTATGGTTTGTTATCGACAATCGATTCCGCAGCGCCGATCGAGGCACCTGCTGTCGCCGCCTCTCTTCTCGCTTTCGTGCTGGTCTATTTTGCACTCTTTGGTGCGGGGACCTATTACATCCTCCGCATGATGAATCGACCACCGATTGCAAGTGAGGCTTTGCTAAATCGCATGGGCGACAAGACATCACAGATCAGGAGTGGGCAGCTTCCGGTCAACCGTCTACTACCGGCGGCTTAGGCGTTTGTTATGTTGGATTTACCGCTTATCTGGGCCGCGCTTCTCGCACTGGCTATTTTCATCTACGTTGTCCTTGATGGTTTCGACTTGGGGATCGGGGTGATCTTTCCTTTACTAGGAGGCGATAAGCATCGAGCGATCGCCATGAACTCTGTCGCACCCGTTTGGGATGGCAATGAGACATGGTTGGTGCTGGGCGGTGGCGGTCTCTTCGCAGCCTTTCCGCTTGCCTATGCCATCGTGATGCCGGCGCTATACGCTCCTTTTACTGTGATGATCCTCGCTCTCGTCTTTCGTGGAGTGGCCTTTGAATTCCGCTGGCGCGATCGCTCTCACGAGCGTCTATGGGATGCATCGTTTTTCTTTGGATCGGTGCTTGCAAGCATTTCGCAGGGAATCGTTCTCGGCACCTTCATCCAGGGTATTAGAGTCGTAGAACGCGGTTATGGCGGCGGTTGGTGGGATTGGTTTACGCCGTTTTCTTTGCTCTGCGGTTTTGCACTCATCGCGGGATACAGCCTACTCGGCGCGTCTTGGCTCATTCTTAAGACCGATGGCCCAGTCCGGCAGCGAGCCTACCGCATTGCGAAACGAGCTGCGGTCATCACGCTTGTTCTGATCGGAGTGGTCAGCACTTGGACGCCATTTCTGGCGCCGGAAATTGCTAAACGGTGGTTCGTCTTCCCCCAGCTGTTAATGGTCATGCCAATACCTAGCGTGACAGGGGTGCTTGCTGGGTGCCTGGTATGGGGACTACTACGTGAGCGGGATTACGTACCCTTTTTCGCTACGGTCGCGTTGTTTGCACTGTGTTTTTTGGGCTTTGCGGCAGGAGCTCTCCCCTACATAGTTCCGCACTCGATTACGATCTGGGATGCGGCGGCTCCGGACAGTAGCCTGCGCTTTATGCTGGTGGGTGCGCTGCTGTTCCTACCACTCATCATGGCCTACACCGCCTATTCCTACTGGGTCTTTCGAGGAAAGATCGATCCGAACGCCTTGTATCACTGAGCAGTAGAAGTGGCTACGGAGCGAGATGATGGAGAAGCAACCGGCCCAACCGGTTGGAAAAGCTGGGCCTGGCTGGTGACCCTATGGTTCGCGGGTGTCGCCTCGGTAACGGTCGTCGGTCTGCTGATCCGAACCGTCCTGGGATCCTAGCACTCTCAGCTGGTGCTCCTCACAAAGCGCTTCTCACTGTACTCATCAAAGCCCAGTCACCTCGTCGTGTTACTGAGGATGGTCGACCTTCGATTGCACACGTTGGTCGCTAAACGCTGATGATGCTCTTATAGGCTGCCAAAGGAATCACGAAGTTACGGTGGGTGCTGCACCCGCGTTAGAGGTTAGCGCGCAAACCTCTGATCGAGAGACGCTTTACCCGCGCCATCGAGCATTAATCCCAAGGATATTAAGGCGAGCAGCAAAGACCACTGATACCCACCATCGCCGAACATGCCTGCGTCCCAGTGCACCATGGTCGTCGCCACAATCATCGCAATCAACGTAGTAAGGGCGGCGGGCCGGACCAAGAACCCGATGACCATTGCAAAACCACCGAGTACCTCCGCGGCCACAACAAGTACAGCCATTAGCATAGGGAAGGGCAAACCTAAGCTACCGCCCAGCCAGCCCGCCAAGCCCTCGATGGTGCGTTCGCTTCCAATGCCGATTTTAGGCAAGCCGTGGCCGATGAAGATGATTCCTGTGATGATGCGGACAACGGTCGTGCCCCAGCCCGCATTTGTTGCCATTAGTGTCTTGAACATAGTCCGGTTCCTTCTCAAGTTATATTTTGCGCACCAGAGCCCTCTTTCAGTAGCGCCAAGTAGCGCTTAGTGGCGCGCTGTCGCTTCCGCGTGACCGCAAGGGCCAATAATAGCGCGTCGACCTTGTCACCCGTAACTCGCTAAGACTTGCTGGTTCCAGCGCGAGATTGCGCTCGTGTAGGTGAGTTTTCTGGAACCGTTCCTAAAGAATGCTGAGGGCATCCAGTCAGTCGCTAACTACCTCTTGATGGCCTGCCATCGGCCATAGGTCAAACTTCGCCAAAGCCATTCTGCAGGTCCAAAGTGAAAGAAGCGCAACCAGAGCGACGACAGGTAGAGTTGCAATATCCAAACCACAAAGACAATCGGATAAAGCGCCCACCGTTCGAGTTTACCGATTAATCCAAGCCCAAAACCAAAAAAGAGAAATCCGAAAATCACGCTGTGCATTAGGTAGTTTGTAAGAGCGGTTCGTCCCACGCTCGCAAGCGCGTATTCAAGGCCGGACCAAAAGCCGCGCTGACAAAGCAGCATCAGCAACCCTATATAGCCAATCGCTAGGCCCAGCCGGCCGACATCGTAACTTGGCCGGATGTTCCACGGCTGCCAATACGGTGCGAAGCCGGACTGTTTAAATGCCACTACCTCAGCAACGTTGACCCCTAAACCAACGACCAAGCCCCCAATCGCCATGGAAAGATAAACATGCCCTGGCAACTGTGCGGTAAAAACTCTCCATTTCAGGAGCGCCATTCCCAGCAGCATCATGCTGAGCGAGTCCCACAAAGAACCGAGTAGGAAGTCCTGCGTTTGTAAATAAAAATTGACAGGGGCAAGCGCTACAACCGCCTCGAGATAGTCACTACGCAGGAGCGCTATTTCTTCATCAATAGCATCACTACTCGAACCATCGTTACTCAGGTAGTCGTTCCAATCCTTAATTGCCTGCTGCTCCTCTACACTCAACTGCGCGGTGGGTATCGCTAGGTCTACCTGCCGATAGCTATCCCATAGCTGTTTAGTTTCGATGTGAATCGCCGTGCAAACTACGCTCATAAACAGCAGTATCAGAAGGGCAATCGATAGTAGCGTTCGCGGGGACCAGGACCGCGCAAAATAGAGGAGTAGCCCGGCCATTCCATAGGCGTAGAGAATATCGCCGAGCCAGAGCAGCAAATACGCATCCACCAAACCGAACATGACAAGTAGAAGCGTCCGCCGATACCACAACGCGCGAAGTTGCCCTTCACTAAGGTTGGTCTTTGCGGTGAACAGAAGGACGCCGGCGCCAAAAAGCATGCAGAATACGGAGCGCATGCTGCCTTCGACGAATACGTCCGTGATCGCGTAAGCGGCGAAATTCAGACCGCTGGTTGCTCCATCTACGACCGGATCGTAGTAAGCGCCGCCGCCGAGACCGAAAGCTACCGCGTTCATCAATAAGATACCGAGGAGAGCAACGCCTCGGAGAACGTCTATTGCAACGATGCGATCCTTGCCGCTGGAAGGCGCTGTGGTTTCAGGTATGTCGACGCTTCGGATGCTTTTCCTCAACACTCGCTCCCTTAGCGAGAACTCGTTCGTACCGTGTTGCCAGACGGTCATGCCTATCCAGATCCGCTAATTCGTTCAGGCGGCTAAAGCTGTCTACGTTTGACTGATCTTCGGCTGGAGGTTCATCGCGACGTAGTGTACCCATGGTTTTTGAAGCGGCCTTGCTTAAGGTTCCTGCTTTCGGTGGCGACGGTTTGCCTATTTCGGCGCTCGACACCGCGTTGTTCGGACGGAACTGCCAAAGAACGAAGGCAAGGGAGCCGTAGACAATAAGCACCTTGAGAATGAGTGCGTAAATAAGAGTGTCTGGATGTTGCGAGGCGAGGTAGACACGGACGTCCTCGTAGATAAGTGAGCTAACCAAGGCAAAGAGTAAGACAGCGATCGAACGGAAAAGCTTGCCGCGATGCTTACCCAGGAAGTAGATGATCGATGAATACTTTATTAGCCGGAACATCGACATTGTCGTCTAGACTCTTGTGCCCACGTTTGCCGCTCCCACCTAAATACCAATGTTAATTCCTAACAGGAGCGCGACGACTCCGAAGCTCTTCCATCCGATTCCGGACCAAATCTCTTTTTCTTTCTCTGCGACCAGGTATTCAAGGTCTTCCTGAGAATAGTCACCTTCAGTTCGCCCGGCATGAATAATGTCCTGTCGGACTTTGGCGACAGCGGCGGCACGGAGCCTCTTGCGTAGTGCGCGCGGTATGCGCGAATTACTCTTTTGCTCCGGCTCGCTCATTTCAGTGCCTCTCTCGGCGCTAGTCATTCATAGTATTTGTTCAATCGGGGAAGCTTCTTGCGCTTGGGAAGCTGTGTCCGACCACTAGTTTCTAAGGCGAAGTCTACTGCACGATACGCCGAATTCGCAGGAGCGCATACTGCAAAGCGAAGCGCTGCTGCGACGGATTGAATGACCGAGTTGCTAAGCGGACGATAAATCATTGCAAATAGTTCGATTGTTCCTACACTTCGCTTGGGTAATCCAGCAAAGGCGCAAGGACTAATAATGCTAGAAAAAGAATTAGCGCAAGCAACGCAGATGGCGGAAAAAGCCAGTAAGCGAGTCGAACAACTCCGACAAAGGCTGCTCAAGGAAACCGAGCGGGCACACGATAAAGCAAAGCGTGAGTTAGGCGCGGCCCGCAAAAAACATAAAGCAGCCAATGAGCGCCTTAAGAAAGCTCGAAGCACACTTCGCGGTAACAAAAGCGGCCAGAATCAAGAGCGGGTCGACGCCTTGGTGCGGCAGGTGCAAGAACTCGGGGAGACCGTGTCGGATATAGCGAAGGCTGCGTATGAGTATGCGGAAAAGCTCGTACCCATGCGTGCGGATCTCGCGCTGGAAGCTCGCAAAGCGCAAGCGGCCGATCGTGCTGCAGCCATGGTAGAAAAAGCGGCGGCGCGAAGGGCAACTGCGAAGGCAAAGAAGAAATCGTCCGCTAAAAATAGAGGAACGCCAGCAAAGAAAGCTGCCGGTAGGAAAGCGGCAAAGACTGCACCTAAAAAAGCGGCCAAAAAGCCCGCAAAAAAAGTAGCCGCGAAGCGGCCGCCGGCTAAGGCTAAGAAGGCACCGACCAAGAAGGCAGCAGCCAAGAAGGCGGCGGTAAAAAAGGCGCCGAAGAAAAAAGCGGCCGCTAAACCAGCGCCTGCTAAAGCGAAGCGCAACGCCTAAACTGCCTTAGAGAAAATACTCAGACCTCTGTAACGACGCCTGAACGCTCAGCTCGCTGGGGAAGGGAGGCTAACTCCCGACCATAGACGAGGAGGCGGGCGACGCCCGGCGTCAATGTCTATGGGCTTCGCTCATACGGTCATTGTTCAATCTACGTTTAACTCTTAGCAACAATCACAAGGCCTTCGCATGATTGGACGAATCATTGACAAAGTTCTGCTCGCAGTAATCCTCGTTACTTTTTCCGTTCCCAACCTATCCTACGCTGCCGACAAACCCAATATTTTGGTGATCTGGGGAGACGACATCGGCTGGTCGAACTTGAGTGCCTATCATCGAGGGCTCTTAGGTGGCCGCACACCTAATATCGATCGGATCGCAGCCCAGGGGGCGCTTTTTACCGACTACTATGGCGAACAGAGTTGTACGGCGGGCCGTTCTGCTTTCATTACTGGGCAGCACCCTCTGCGCACCGGACTACTCAAAGTAGGGCTGCCTGGTGCGGATATCGGTCTTCAGGCAGAAGATCCGACAATCGCAGAGCTGCTCAAACCCCTTGGCTATGCGACGGGGCAGTTTGGGAAAAACCACCTTGGTGATAAAGATGAGCATTTGCCGAGCAATCATGGCTTTGATGAATTCTTCGGAAACCTCTATCACTTAAATGCGGAGGAAGAACCGGAAACCTATTTCTACCCAAAAGATCCCGCATTTCGCGAACGCTTTTCACCACGGGGTGTTATTCACTCCTTTGCAGATGGTCGAATCGAGGACACGGGGCCACTCAATCGAAAGCGGATGGAATCGGTCGATCAAGAGTTCGCAAGTGCAGCGATGCGATTTATGGATAAGGCCGCCGCAGAGGAAAAACCCTTCTTTGTTTGGTTCAATGCGACGCGCATGCATGTTTGGACGCGCCTAGCACCGGAAAGTCAGGGAGCATCCGGCTATGGACTGTACGCAGACGGTTTAATGGAGCACGACGGTCATGTGGGTCAGCTCCTGAATAAGCTAGACGAGCTCGGTCTGGCAGAGAACACGATCATTATCTACTCGACGGACAACGGTTCACAGACAGGTACTTATCCAGACGGAGGGGTGGAGCCCTTTCGAGGCGAAAAGGGTTCTACCTGGGAAGGAGGTTTTCGCGTACCTGCGCTAATCCGTTGGCCTGGCGTCGTTCAGCCAGGTACGATTATTAACGACCTTTTTTCTCATCAAGACTGGCTGCCCACCCTGTTAAACGCGGCGGGTGAAGCCAATATTAAGCAAAAGCTGCTGCAAGGCCATCGGGCTGGTTCTTCAACCTTTAGAGTTCACCTAGACGGCTTTGATCAAACGGAACTGCTCTCCGGGGCGGGCCCAAGCAAGCGCCAGAATATTTACTACTTCGACGACAACGCTAATTTCAATGCGATTCGTTGGAACGATTGGAAGATTCATTTCGCGTTCCAAAATCAAGGCTGGGGCGGACCGCGGGAGGCGCTGAACTTTCCCCGCATGGTGCACCTACGTTCCGACCCTTACGAAACCTCCATCGACTCTGGCTTGTACACCCGATTCTTTGCTGACCAGCTGTGGCTCTTCGTACCTGTGCAACAGCAGGTTGGCCAATGGCTCGGTACGTTCCGACAGTTTCCCCCTCGGCAGCCTACCGCGAGTTTCAGCATCGATCGAATGCTGCAACAGATGCAACAAATGTTGCAGATGCGCGCGATGCAGAATGGGTCTGCGCAGCAGGCCCGCTGATGAATGGTGTTTAAACGAGCCTAGCGCTTATCTACACGAATCAGCGATCCGATTTCTCCATCGGTCACGATGTAGATTTTGCCGTTGAATACACGAACATCGCGAATTCGTTGCTCAAGTTCAGCGAACAAGGCCTCTTCTCGGACGACGCCATCATTCGCGATTTCTAGTCTGCGCACTTCCTCATCGACCAAGGCCCCTAGAAACAAGCTGCTCCGCCACTCGGGAAATTCCGATGAGTCGTACCAGGCCATTCCCGAGGGGGCGATACTCGGCACCCAGCTCCAAATCGCTTCTTCCATACCGGGGGCGCGTTTGAATGGAGAAACATACGCGCCGCTATAGTCAAGTCCCTCGGTGACCGCGGGCCAGCCGTAGTTATTCCCCTGAACGAGGACGTTGACTTCATCACCGCCGCGCGGTCCGTGCTCATGAAGGAAGATCGTGCCCGATTCTGAATCGACGGCCAAACCTTGAGGATTCCGATGCCCATAAGTCCAGATTCGCAATCGAGTCGTTTCGTCTCTTCCCATGATCCCTAGCGGCTCGCCGTCAGCTGATACCCGCAGGACTTTTCCGAGCTCGCTCTCCAGTGACTGGGCTTCTTCCCGGTATTCGAAGCCCTCGCCAGTCGTGATCAGTAAGGAATCATCCGGGAGAAACAACAGCTTTCCACCATAGTGGTGGGCGGTATCTTTATCCCGAGCGACGCGCACAATGGTTTCCCCATTGCTCAGTTTGCCGTCTTCGAAAGTCGCTCGATAAACTGCCGTGCCGTTTGCGTCCGCATCGCCCGCAGCGTAGCTGAGGTAGATCTGACGATCACTCTCGAAATCGGGCCCGAGTACAACGTCAAAATATCCACCCTGCCCTGCGAAATAAGTCTCTGGCGTGCCTTCGAGCACAGTCTTGCCACCGTCTGAACGCAGGTGTATCAGCCGCCCCTCTCGCTCAGTGATCAAGAACCCACCCTCAGGGAGTTCTGCCACACACCAGGGCCAGCGTAATTCGTCGTTTAGGGTAACGAGTTTGTAGCTTTCGTCGCTTTGGGCAATCGATGGAGAGATCGTTAGCAAGAGCGCGACGAAAACGGAGAGAAACGCTCCTAGCGTTGCTATCTTCTGCCCGCCTATAAGTGCATCATGGGCGCCGTTTGTTGCGAAACGATCATTGGAGGGCGTAATGCTTCGGTCGATCATGAGGTTC
>JBCCQO010000050.1:0-12535 GCA_039024595.1 Pseudomonadota bacterium
AAAAAGGATAGTAGCCACAGCAAAGAGGCCCCCATGGCGACCCACACCGCCAGCGATACTGGGCCACCGGACTCTCGGCTGATAGCCTCCCGCGTATTAGTCTCCTGAGCGATGGCATCTTGCACAGTGGTCTCGTCCTGTTTGTGCCAGTATCTACGCTTTCTCGACAGCTGCCATCGCTTTCCAGCACCCCAAATGCCGGCGAGCAAACATCCGACAGCTCCAACAAGGGCTGCAACTAAGGGCACGAGAAAGCTGCCGGGTTTTTCGAAAAACGCTGCGGGTTCATAGGCGCCCGACCCCGGGGTAAACAGCCAGGCAACTTCGTCGTCGATGATCCGGAACTGTATTTTCCTTCCGTCGTCGACGGAAACAAACTGGTGGTTCCCACCGGCGGCCTCAACATAGCGACTGGAGTTTTGTCCTCGCGACAAGACGAGATATCCAGTGCTTGTAGCACTAACGTCCATCCCACCCGACAGCGTGTAGAGCAGGCGGTCATAGCGCTTCTCATTTCGCCGAGAGCTTAAGTAATGGCCCGTATACAGGTCCGCACGCGATGGGAAGTCTGCGACCGGTTCCGGAGGGTGAAAGCTTGGCACCGGGAGCGCACTAGCGTTGACGAGACTTTCACCGTCCTCCATTGAGACTTCCTCAGTAGGTTGCAGCAGGGTTTGGCTAGGATTCCGAAAAGAGCTTCGGAGAGGATCATGCGCGGGACTTTGCGCAGGACTTCGCACAAATCCTTCCACAGATCTTTGCGCAGATCTCTGAACTGCGGTCGCTCGGCTCCACTGCTCTACCAATAGCCTGGGCAAGTCGCTCAGCTCGCTACTGCTATCGGTGTTTCCTGATACGAAAACGCCTAGACCGAGTTCTGGAATAAGGGCCAGCATAGACTTAAAGTCGTTGATCGATCCGCCGTGTTGAAGCACCCGGTAACCGGCATACTCATCGGTCCAGAATCCATGGGCGTTACCCGCTAATGCCACATCATGGGTAAAAAGCAGCTCGCTCATTTTCGCCCAGGTGCCCTCCTGAAGGATCACCTCATCATTCCAGCGCCCCCGATTGAGATGCATCTGCATGTAGTTGGCCATATCGGCGGCGGTCGCCGACATCGTACCCTCCGCCTGCACCGTAGACCGAGACAATGGGAAGTCGGTGACTTCGTACCAACCCTGGCTCCAACGATGCGCTTTTGCTTCCCTTGCGCGTAGCGCCGCAAGCCACTCGGTGCCCGGTGGGTCCGGTGTTGTCTTCACACGCACATCGGAGCTTGTCATCTGTAGCGGGTCAAGAATGTGCTCACGCAGGTAATCGGCGTAGCTTTGCCCGGAGACGCGCGCGATGATTTCCCCTAACAGGGTGAAACCAAAGTTGCTGTAGGACACAATTTCGCCCGGCGGGCGAACCTGGTAAGCCCCAAGCGAGGCCAACTGCTCAGCCAAGGCTTCCCCCTCACCCTCCATCGGCGGCCCGTAATAGGCAAGAAAGCGATCTTCAAATCCAGGTGTGTGGCTCAGTAGATGGGCGACGGTGATCGTGCCCAGATGATCGTCTATGCGCATCTCTGGCAAATAGGTTTTGATATCGCTGTCCAGTTCAAGCTTGCCCGCCTCGACGAGTTGCATGACGGCCGTCGCAGTGAACGTTTTGGTAATAGAAGCAATGCGAAACAAGTGCTCCGTCGCGTCCACTTTGAGTCGCTTCGGTGCATTGGCATAGCCATAGCCTTGCAGGTGCATGATCTCGTCCCGAGTCACGACCGCTACGGTTGCGCCAGCAATTTTGTGATCTCCTAGCGCCGAGAAGAGAACCCCATCGACAAAGGCGTTCAATTCCTTCTTTGACAGTCCATCGACACGCGCTGGTGCATCGGTCGGGGGCTGCTTTAGTAAAGGCGACTCACCGGATTCAGGGGTGGAAAGGTCCGCTGCACCACCAGATGCGATATAAAACGCAAGAAGAATAGACCAGGGAAAACTGCGAACTAGGTTATTCATTAAGCTTCTCATAGAGCACTCGCTTGATGATTTTGTGCGGCGATTCCTGAGCATAATGTTGCAAACAACACACTCCCTCGCATTCGTCTAGCCAAGTGTCGAGCTGTCCGCCCACGCGCGACACACGCCCGACGACTTCCATGGGACTCGGGCCCAAGTCTGGACGCTCGCAGTACCAGTCAGCCACCAGCCGATCGATGCGGTCCGTATTCTTGTCTAAGCGTCCATTGCTCATTACCGTTTCGCTCCTAGGACTTACCGCATTTAGTTTCGGAGCCGCGACAACCAACCAAGCTCTTGCCAAGTTCGGACAAGCAAGTCTCCACAAAGCGGGGCTCGTCGCAAGTGCAAGGAATCACGTGTTCAGCCGTTAGATGGCTTGTGCGATGGCACTCGGTTCGTTAGCCGGCACAGCGATGCGCGACGCCCTGATACCTCTTTGCAGTGCAGTTTGGTCAACAACGCAAGGGCGGGGAAAGCACCTGGCGATCTGATCACTGCTGGGCGTTCGCTGGCACCCACGCGGCGTCCTCGCGCAGGAACAGCTTCAGAGTTGATAAGTCAGGCCTACCTTGAATTGGCGAGAAAGGTTCGGTCGGGCGCCGAAGGGGCGGCGCGACACAATGACAGACTCATCGAAGAGATTCTCCACGATCATCTTTAGCGTCAGCCGGTTACGAACGGCGAAATCGGCCGATAGATCTACGATGGTGTAAGACGGGGTCGACTCACCCGCTTCGAAAGACCCGACGCCTGGAACTTCTCGCATCTCGCTTATATAGCGGGCAGCCACGTCGACGCCCCAATCGATACCCTGCAAGCCGAGTTGTATACGCGCTTGATGCTCTGGCGTGTAGGGAAGCTCGTCACCACGCAGCACCGGTTCTGAAACACCGTCGAAGAAGCCTGGATTCCACTGAGAAAAATTCGATGTGAATGTGGTCTGAAAGGCCGTTTCCGTATAGGTGTAGGCCACGCTCAAGGGAACGGTGAGTCCGTTCCCAAGCGCATGGGTATAATTCAGCGCAAACTCTGCTCCGGCAATCTCAACCCCGCCACCGTTAAACTCCTCCCCTACCACACACCCGGGATCGGAGACCCGGCATCGACCGAGCAGGTTTTCGTAATCATTGAAAAAGCCGATCAGCTCAGCCTGTAGGTTAGTCGCCGAATAGCGAACACCGTACTCGTAGTTGATGCTCTCCTCCGGATCTACATCACCAGCGGCTCCGGGACTCGCAGGAGAAAAGCCCTTGTTTACCCCAAGCAACACACCCCACGCATCAGTGAGTTGGTAGTAAACCCCTATACCCGGCAGCAAAACATCCTGCTCACTAGAAACAACCACTCCGTTGAGCCGATTTTCTGCACGTCCGTCGATGTACTCATAGCGCAGACCAAGATCGATGTTCCAGTGACCGAACTCCAGGTTATCCGAGATGTAAGCGGCAACCGCATCAGTCTCCCAGTCATTCGATAAGGTCAAAGGCCGCTCGACTCCGTCCGCCAATAGTTCCCCATCGCGCACCAAGAACCCCTGCTGATCCTGTTTACGTTGCACCGAGTCATAGTGATAGCGAAGACCAAATTCCAGGTTATGGTCTACGTGGGATACGGTCAGCTTGCGTTTTAGGCGTAGGTCGACGCCCGTGGAAACGAAATCCCGGATGAAGTCCGTCACGTCAATGGTTTCACGCTCACTACCATTAGAATCCACTTCGCCTCTGAGCAGCGCGATTTCGCGGGTATAGAAATCGGGGTTTGCAAGCACGACGGCAGCAGCCGGCGCACGATTGCCGATGAATCCGTCGAATTTAAACCAATCGCGCGAGAACTCGTTGAAGTAAGCTCGCGTTGTGAGCTGCCATTGTGATCCCAAGTCAATAAAGTGAAACAAGTGCGCCTGATAGTGTTCCGAATCGAACACGTCGAGCGCGCTCGTGAGATAGCGACGATTAGGCGTTTCCCCAAAATCGGAATCGGTTAAACCTAGATAAGCCTCGTCGGACTCCTCATCTGCGTAACCCAGTTTCAGTTGAAGCGATTGGTTAAAGCCTGCGTCGGCTGAAGAACGCCACTGGATTTTGCCGTTGACGTCATTCCTCACAAAACCCGTGTCACCGCCGGAGTCTAGGTCTTTAAATCCATCCGAACCAAATCGAAGACCGTCTATCCAATAACTCCACTGACCCTTCGTTTCGCCGTAGAAAAGACGATACTTTTGAAAGTTCGTCGTACCGGCAAAGGCTTCTAACTTACCTTGGCGCTCACCAGACATCCCCGGCGTCACCAGGTTGAGCGCACCACCGACCGTATGTGGCCCGCTCTTGATTGCGGACGGGCCTTTAAAAACCTCGACGGAACTCATTCGATTTACGTTGGGTAGATAATAGGCGGCGGGGGCCGAGTACGGTGCCGGCGCGATCAGGACTCCGTCTTCCATGAGCGTGATTTTCTGACTTCGCTCCGAGGTCGCACCACGCAAGCCGATATTGGGTCTCAGACCGAAGCCGTCTTCGACACGCAGGTAAACTCCTGGCACACGTCGGAGCAGATTATTTATGTCCACCGTGTCGAAGGCTAAGATCTGCTCTTCGTCAATGAGACTGGCGCTGCCGGCGGTACTTTGAAGCTGGTCAGCACCGCCTATAACAAGAACCTCTTCATACAAGACGTCTCTTACCCCAACCGGTTGGGCCATAGACTCAAGGGCACCGGCGACAAAGAGTAGTACGGTGACCAGGGAGGCTCTGCCTATTACGCTTGACTCGGTTCGGTTAGCGTTTGCTTTCACAGCATCAGTCACCATCACTAAAGTTGATACCCAGCTCTACTTCTAGGCTGTCTGGGATTTCTCGTTTAAAATTTCCATCAAGAAATCCAAGTGTGATTTCAAGCATCGCCGGGTCACGATCAGCAATCGCTTGCCGGACCTGCACGATACTGTCTTCGACCGCTGCAACCGCGTTTTGATTTCCCGTCGCCACCATCGCGTCGAAGATGCTATTGCTGGCAGGGCTCGCGCCGCGAAGGAGAAACTCCACCTCATCGACGGTCGCTGTGATCGCTTCCCAGGAAAACATCGAGACCTGTGCTGCGGTTGTGACGACGTTTCGGGCCTGAAGGTAGTCGAGAAACTCTTGACTCGCGATGAGTAGCTGATTGATCGGATCGGTACCGTCCTCAAGCTGACCATCCAAGAATAGAGTTCGGTACGGCAGCCCACTATCTTTAAACTCGGTGAGCCAGCCTGACTCAACCTGCACCGCCCTGCTCTCGAGCTGGCCGGTCAATCCTAATAGCACCTGACACTTGCGAGGCTGCGCGTCGAATTCTGCCAAAATATCGACCGGGTCATTACTGTGCTCGGGAGTGCTTGTCTCAAACGCCACCGACTCCACAGCCAGCAAGCCCACCCGATTAAAGGTCTTGCGCGCGTAGTACTCATCGGTGAGTGGATCATCGATACTAATATCATTCTCGGTTTCGGCGCGTACCGTAGCCAGGTAATTGGTTCCCCGCAGCCGTAAAGAGTCGATAAAGGTAAATGTCGGAAAAATAATATCGTCGTTTAGCGGGCCGAAGTTGTAGAGTGACAAGCGATACCATTGCTGAAACAGTGTCTTCCAGCGCTCCTGAACCGCCAACAAATTACCCTCATTGCTTATGTTGCAGAACGCTTCGGCAGAGTCACGCAGTTCCTGCGCATCGCGTAAGAAATCCTGAACCGCGGGCACAATAGCGCTGTCTACGCTTTCGTCGATTGCCGCCTGCAGTGCAGCAGCTTCGTTTACCACTTCGACGCGCTGATCGCTCGAGTCACCACCGCTATCGACACAGGCGAACAGGGAAAGCAGTAGTAGCAAAAAACTTAAGCGCGAAAGAAGCACCAGCGGAGACGAGTTGCCTGTGCGTGATCTGTTCATCTATACGGTGTGCTTGTGTGCGGTGTGCTTGGCGGAAGTAATGAGGAGATGGTTGTCCCAGCGGATTTGCGGTAGTCGCAGTCGCTTCTCTCGGCGCTCACGGAGAGTGCTCCAGTCGAGCTCACGCATCTCACCAAAAGAGTTACTGATCACAAACGCGCGATGAGCGGCGCTTACCGCTATTCCGCAAACATCGCGAAGCTGGTGATATCCCGCCAAAGTGCCGGAACTTAGGTCGAAGAACACAACGATATTACCCCGGGGACTCGCATATCCCGCCAGACCAGACTCGTTCGCTATGGCAACACTTCCTACGTAGTCATTTAATCGAAGGGTGATCGCCTCCGGCTCTGAGAAAAGCTCAAGCGCGCTGCCTGGTCGATGAGCCCCAATCAGCGGTACCAGTCGATTGTGACCAGCAGCCCCGCGTTGAACCTGGATCGCAAAAGCAACAGTGCCGTCAGTCGCTACGTCGAGATGACGAATACTGGCTTTCGGTTCGTCAACAAAGAACTCATCAATTAGCATTCCGCTTGACGCATCCAGGTAGCAGAGGCTCGATCTCATCGTCGGTAAATTCAGCGCTTTGCGACCGGACTCGGGGCGAGTCAGGATTCCACCGTTAGCGACCACGAGAGTCTTACCATCTGGTAGGGCTGCCATATCGTGTGGCCCTATTCCAAAGCTAGACCACTCATCGAGCAGCGCATAGGTACGAGAATCTCGTACCGTTATTCGGCCAAGGCCCGCGCTTATCTCGGCCTCAGTGGTGAAAAGCGTCGACCCGTCACTGCTGAAGCAACCATGACCAAAGAAGTGTCGATCTTGTTCCGAATCGATTCGCTGCAGGACTGCGCCAGTCGAGAGATCAATTTCTAATGCGGTTTTACCCGGCCTACGTGGTAGAAACAGAACCGATTCGGGTCGTAGTGGATGCTGGAGCACCGCATGACCTCGGAAGCCCGTGGCTGCGTTCCCACCTAGCTTCCCCGAGCCGATCCAACCCAAGCCAAAGTCTTCGACGTCGCCTCCATGCGCCGATACCCAGCGTTCCGGCGGAATCCTAGGACTGGCTTGACCGGAAAAAGCCGGCACGAACAAAGTCGATCCGGCAATGGCCAACAGCACATCGCGACGTCTGAGACTGGGAGCTAGGTTCTTCTCCATCGTCTTTGCTCTTTTCAGTACCATCACGTTAAAGCGACATCACAAACGCGACCAGCGCATCGCGATCGGTCTTGGATAGATGAGTAAACGCTTCCCTTGCCCGACCACCTTCACCGCCGTGCCAAAGCACCGCTTCCTCAACACTGCGAGCTCGACCATCGTGCAGCATCGTAGTTACGCCATTTGCCTGTCTACTCAATCCCAAGCCCCACAGCGGCGGTGTTCGCCACTCGCTCCCCGTGGCCTCATAGTCTTCGCGACCATCGGCGAGCTCTGGTCCCATATCGTGGAGCAGCAAGTCTGTGTAGGGCCAGATTTCCTGATCGCCCAAATGAGCAAATTCTCCGTCGAGGGATGCGGTCGTAAACTGAGGTTGGTGGCAGGCTGCACACCCACTTGCGTAAAAGTGTTCTCGGCCGCGCACCGTTGCAGGGCTGGGAGCCCGCGCTTTTGGAACACCGATATTCCTTACAAATCCGAGTGTCAGCTCAAGCAGATTGTTCGGAAGCTCAAAGCCCTCCGTATTGTTCCCATTAGGTGCTCGACGACATCGGGTTTGTGGCGCGGCACAAGGTTGTTTAGGGAACAGTGGATTTGAAACGCCTACATCACCCTGAAACGCGGCAGCTGTGGTAATCCGTAGATTCGCTCGGTTCGCTTTCCATCCAAAGCGTCCGGGGACGACTCGCTCGCGTTCAAAATCCCAGACATGGTTCACTCGTCCGCTTATTCCATCTCCATTCTTATCTCCCGGATCGGCCAAGGCATCGATGCTTGCTTGCTCAATTGTCTCTAACAGGCCCAAGCCGTGAATCGGTGGAGCGGAACGAAGGCTAGTCTTTAGCTGCGGCGACAGCGCCCCATACCCCAGGTCCTCAAAGCGCAACTTGGGTCGCCGCAAGGAACGGCGTTCGCCATCCGGATAGGTGAACTCTTGTTTAGACCAGTCTAGGTAGACCTGTGCTTCCGGAGGCGCTTCTGGATTCGTTCTTGGATCTCTCTCGGGTACACGTCCGCGCAGTTGGTGCGACAGCGCGATCGACTGAGTCTGCAACTGGTCTCCATACACCGGATCTGGCGTTGAACCCCAGATAAGTTCCTCAGCGCCCGGCACGCTCAAACGAACCACCGCCGCAAACAGCGGCTGCTCCTTATGCCCGGGCACATCGCCTCGGCCGCCGTTTGCGTGGCAGCCTAAACAACTCCTAGCGTTGTAAAGCGGGCCGAGACCATCGCGCGCGTCTGTTGTGGTCGGCGCTTTAATCCAAGGCTGTCTAGCGAGAGCTTTACCTGCATGAAAGAGCGGTTTTTGTGCGTCAGGAAGATTAGCCACCGGTAATTCGAAGGACGCGAACGGCCGAAAACGCACGCTCCCGGTCCCACCGGGAAGCGCTTCCGTCGCCATCGATGAAGCGGCCAAGAGCGGTAGCTTCGTACCGCGTACGTAGCTCGATTCACCCAGGACTGGGGAAGTAGGCAAAACGATCGGCAGCACCAGTAGAAAACCAAACAGGGGTCGCCGCATTAACAGCAGCCCATACGATGAGGCACGCCTCAGCGCTGTTCCGAGCGGGACTCGACGACTGACTCTCCTAGACACCACTAGCTCGTATCGCAAAACGTAAAAAAACCGGAACACCTCGGCATCAACACCGAGTTGCTCCGGCCTTATCCTAGCGGACCTTAGCCGCAGGTCGTATCAGGCTGCGTTGTGTCACATTCGGATGCGTCGTCATCCACCACCTGAACATCGATCGCAAGCTGCTCAGCCAAGTCCGCGATCGAACTGGATTGAGAGTTAAGCGAGAGAATGGTCTGTGCGACCGGATTATCTGAAGTGCGGTTCTCGTCTTGAATCAGCACATCGAAGGGCTGACCGTTACGCGCCGCCGCGTCGATCAAATCAGCGGTCGTCGCCGTCGCTTGCAGACGAGTGTCTAACTCGTCGGAGATCGCGGTCAACTCTTCAACAGCAAGCTCAGCAGCGTAATCGTCAAAGCCAAAGCCATCCACCGCTCGGGTAGTTTCATCATCGATACCGTCTAAATCGCTGTCGTAGCCGGCATAGATTCCGTAAAAGCTATTAGAAATCCCGCGCGCATTTAGAACAATGTCACGATGGGTGTTGTCCGAGAAGCAAGAGTGCTCGTCTTCTTGCGAATTGGAGCTGAACGCAATCTGCATACGCTCACCGGCCAGTTCACCCTCCGAAAGGGTTCCCATGCCGGTCAGAATTTCCGTCAGCCTTTGAATCGCTTCTGAGGTATCGGCGAATGACGTGAACTGATCCCGGTAGTTGCCCTCTACCCCGTCAAGCCATCCGTCGCGAACGCCTTCGAGGTCTTCGATCAACTTCTCTGCAGCAACTTGCAGGTAGGTGAGACGGCGTGATGCAAACTCATCGGAGGTAAAGTCACTGAGAGGACGCTGACCACCAAAAGCCAGATTAGGTGCGGCGTTGGTCTTTACTGCCTCTTCTCGATCGTCACCGTTTGTTACCATCGCGTTGTCGTTTAGATCCTGGCCCCAGAGCAAAAACTCGATCGCGTGATAGCCCGCAAGCACGTCACGCTCATCGTCAGCGGTTACCGTGTTACCGATCAAGGCTTTCGTAATCTCGATTGAGGTATCAGAAATAATGTTGATAGGAGGCATTTCCGTCCCGGTAACGGCGCCACCCATATTAACGTCGACTCCGTTGGTAACCACACCCACCAAGTCGTCGCCAAAATCCGGATCTGCATTGATGACGTTGTCGATAAGGGCTTCACCCAGCGGCCAGGCGTTAATCTCACCTTCGGGACCGTCTTCATCCATATAGTTAGTTGAGTCGATCGGACTCAAACGGAATCGATACACTTCCGTCTGTCCATAAGGTTCTCGTGATACCAGCCAAGCGACTTTTGCGGCATCCAGATTGGCCTGGGTGGGATCTGCAGCAAACGTGTCGATAGCACTCTCGAGTGCTACTGCCGTGTCTACCGAGTCGCTATAAGCTGCAAGCGCAATGTCCGCATTGGTTTCAAGCAGTGCTGATAAACCGCTGTTGCTGAAACGAACGAACTCAGCTTCTAAGAAGAAGTCTTCATCGTCGTCCGCTAGAAACGCCTCAAGAATCTCGTTACCGGTAAATCCGGTCGTAGGCAGGTTGCAATCATCGCTGCTGCCTCCACAGAGCCCTCTATCTCGAGTTTTCCAACCGACGAACTCAAAACCTTCTGCGGCTACGGCCTGAAAGGTTTCATCAAATTCATCATTACTAACGTCAACTTCGCAAGTATTGCCTGCAGCACACTCTATATTCCCCGACACGGTGGTTACGGAACCACCCTCCGGAACGATCACTTGTATTTTACAGGCGGCAAGTAGTGTCGAGGCAGCCAGAGCGGCGGCCAATTTTGTAAGTTTCATTTTTTTCCCCAGAAAGTTCCCGCTGGTAACAATAATTATTCTTATTCTTGATTGCAATCACATCTTGTTTTACGTCCTTTTAATGAAGTTATAATTTCCTTTCCAGGGTTCTGTCTGGTGCTAAACGGTACTGGCGCGCAAAAAAATGATGTCGTTTGGAGCGCACCTTGCTTCAAGCGATGCATGGAACGGTAAAAACTCAAAAGAGCAGCGTTTCTTCGGCGGATGCACAACGCTGTAGTGAACAATCAGGGGGAAGTTGAGAGATCGCTGGCGCCGACCTCTCAAAGCTAATGATGCGAGCGTTAAGGGTAACTCTTTACATTGCGTTTGCTTTTTTTTTGCCAGCCTGCAGCGACCGAAACGCACTTCAGCTTCCCGACCTAGCTAACCCGACTCCGACGCCTCCTCCGCCCACACCAACCCCGCCGGTCGAGCCGAGTTTCACCACGGCAGAGCTCTTGGGTGAAAGTTTGTTTTCGGACGTCAATCTTTCTTTCAATCGTACTCAATCGTGTGCTACCTGCCATGATCCAGTTCGCGCCTTCACCGATAACAGGCTCGACGCTTTCGGCAGGCCGGTAGCGTTCTCCGTGGGCGACGACGGATTCTCCCAAGCCAGCCGAAATACGCCCACCGTGACCTATGCCGCATTGACCCCGGAGTTTGCCTTTGAGAGCCATCCCCGCTTCAACAGCCAGCAACCGGACTACCTTGGCTATGTAGGAGGACAGTTTTGGGACGGTCGAGCGCTGAACTTAGAGGAACAAGCGAAGGGCCCGCCACTAGGTGCAGAAGAGATGGCCATGCCTAGCAAAGCAGCCGTCGTTGAACGGCTACTGGAGAATGCAGACTACGCCGCCTCATTCAGGCTTTTATACGGAGAAAATATTTTTGATAGTGCTGATGCCGCGTACGATGCGATGGCCGCCAGCATTGCCGCCTATGAGCGAACGGATCGGTTCGTGAGTTTTGACTCGAAGTACGACCGGGCACTGCGCGGTGAGTACACGTTTTTTCCAGGAAGCAAGGAGTCGCTGGGGCGTGCGCTGTTCTTTTCTCAGCAGTTTACGAGCTGCGCAACCTGCCACCAACTCGCGCCCAACAGCAACCGCTCCGAGACCTTCACCAGCTACGAGTACCACAACATCGGCACACCAATAAACGAGGAAGCCCGCATCGCCGCTAATCTGCCACTCGATGATCTCGACGAAGGATTGCTCGCCCATCCAGACGTCGATGAGCTTACGGAAATCGGCAAGTACAAGGTGCCTACTCTGCGCAATGTCGCCGTCACAGCGCCGTACATGAACAACGGCGTTTTTCGCAGCCTCGATACTGTGCTTCGCTTCTATGACCACTACATCACCGGTTCTGATAGTCAAACCAACCCAGAGACCGGAGCGCCCTGGCGAGCGCCGCCGTTCCCGGAGACTCTGGCCCTCACCGAACTCAAAGACGGTCGCGCGATGAGGGAACAAGACATAGAGGCTCTAATATGTTTTCTGCGCGCGCTCACCGACCAGCGCTACGAACATCTGTTACCTGAAGATGATCTTCAATGTGAAGAACTTTGAGCCCACGGAGATAGGAAGATGAGCGTTTTGTCGTCAGCTAGAGATCGCGAAATTGGTGAGCAACTCCACCGTAAGCTGCGAATTACTCTGGAAAGGTTGGCAAGGCAGAATGATTTGGCGACAGATAGGGCTGCCGATTTTTTACTTCTGGGAGCGATGTTTGTCGCCGGCGCGGCGTACGAAACCTCCTTGGAAAATACCCTCGAGATTGCGCGCTCACTGGTAACGTCCGCTCTTAACGATGATCTTGACGCGGAGACGCGTCACTGAGGTACAAGGTTTTGGAGAAATTCTAGGCGTGGCGGGAGCCACACCGCTTTACCAGAGGCGAATAATCCGTAACGAGTTGGAAAATCCGTCAAACATGCAGCGAATATGTATTAGGATAGCGCGGTTAGGAATTCCTGGTTCCGGAAGGGAAATACGACCAAAAAGGAAGATTTTTACC